>CAZYMK010000246.1:0-4871 GCA_964648885.1 uncultured Geobacter sp.
CCCTTTCTATCATCCCCTCTTCATACCCAGGCAGACCAAGCGTCAGATCGATGTTACATCCTGATGCACTTCTGATCAAAACCACACGATGCTCCAGCGCAAACTCCAGCGGATTGCTCACCCGTGGTGCAAAATGAGACAAAACAGTTCTAATAAACTGTTCTTCCTGCGGCATATTCACAATAACAGTAACGTCAATATCCAGGGTAAAACGGGGCTCCCCCCATATCTGCACAGCCAAGCCACCTATCACGGCATAACCAATGCCATGTGCCTCCATAAAAGCCGACAGTTCCTGCAGGCCTGCAGTCTGACTATCCATTGGCCCACCTCTTGCCAATTCGGTCAAGTTTTCTGCGCCGCTCCAGCAATGCAGCAATCTTCCAATTTTCTATCCGTTCCATACCATCTCGATGTGCCGTGGCATCCCAAAATGCGCACAATTCCTGATATGACCGCCATGATTCTTCGACTGTCAAGTTCGTAAGCCTCAGCATCCGCTCTTTTTTGAGAACGTGGTCAACGGACTGGTAACGCATAGGTATCGTACCTTCAGCCATCATTATCTCGGGCTCCTGCTTGGTTCGTGTTGAGATTGGCTCTTTACACCGCATCCCTGGCAGCAAAGGCCTTGCCTGAGGGGAGCCGAAGGGCACGCCGGATGCATGGGTAAGCTACTTGGTATCGCGAACCGGCCAGACGTAGAGTTCATCTGTTTTTACATGTGCATATCCACCGTTTTTATCTTTGTATGAAACTGATGGCTTGACTGCCCAAACAAAGTTAGCGTTAACGCCACCAAAACCAACTGATGTCCAATAATACCAGCTCTTTACATTACTAAAATAATTTTCTAACAGTGTACTTTTTGCTCGTTTTAAAAAGAAGGATTGAAGCTCTTCACGAGTTGGTAAACGCCAATCTCTGTAGCCGCCATAGCTTAACCTATCTACCCACACAACAGCTTCGCTCCAATTTCTTCACCTTTTTGCACCAGATCAAGTACCTCTGAAAAACGGGATGTTACCTCTGCTACAGTAATGGTTCGCATGGCTGAATACCTCCAGGAGAAATCATCTTCTGTTTTTGTCTGGCATCTCGTCAAGAAAAACAGAAAAGCAGGTCACCGAAGCAGCCTGCTTTTCTTTACCACGTCATCAGTGCCAAGCAACGATCTACTTCAAAAACTCCCGCCCAAAGGGGGACATCTGGCGCAGACGGGCGATGATCGGTGGCAGTTCCTTGATGACCAGATCAAGCTCGGCATCAGTGGTATAGCGAGAAAGCGAGAAGCGGATGGAGCCGTGGGCACAGGTAAATGGCACCCCCATGGCGCGCAGCACATGGGACGGCTCCAGAGAGCCGGAGGTGCAGGCGCTGCCGGATGAGGCACAGATCCCCAGTTCTGACAAGAGCAGCAGGATCGCCTCCCCTTCAACAAACTCAAAGGCAATTGAGGTGGTGTTGGGCAGCCGGTCAGCCCCGCCACCGTTGATCCGGGCATGGGGAATGGCCGCCATCAGCGCCTGTTCCAGACGGTCACGCTGGGTCTTGACTGTGGTGTTCTCTGCCTCCATAAACTCGCCAGCCAGCTGGCAGGCCTTGCCCAGGGCAATGATGGCAGCCGCGTTTTCAGTGCCGGCCCGGCGGCTTTTTTCCTGATGCCCCCCCACCAGCAGCGGCTTGAACGGTGTGCCTTTACGGACATACAAGGCACCGATCCCCTTGGGTGCGTGCAGCTTGTGGCCGGACAGGGAGAGCAGGTCAATCTTTGAGGTAGCCATGTTGATCGGAATCTTGCCGACAGCTTGAACCGCATCGGTATGGAATTGGACACCATGCTGTTTGGCAATGGCAGCCGCCTCTTCTACCGGAAAGATCACACCGGTTTCGTTGTTGGCCCACATGAACGAAACAATGGCAGTATCATCGTCAATGGCCTGTTGGTACTCATCCATATTCAGTCGTCCGGCACCGTCAACGCCGATCTCGGTTACCCGATATCCCTTGGCAGCAAGGTTGCGGCACTGGGTCAGCACGGCCGGGTGCTCTATCCGGCTGGTGATGATATGACGACGGTCCGGCAGCACTTCAAGGGCAGAACGGATGGCGGTGTTGTCGCTCTCCGTACCGCAGGCAGTAAAAATAATCTCATCCGGTGAGGCACCCAGTAGATCAGCCACCCGCTTGCGAGCCTCAGTGGTCTTGCTCTGCACCTGTCCACCAAAGTAGTGCATGGAACTGGGGTTGCCATACAGCTCACAAAAATACGGCTTCATCTCATCAAAGACCGCCTCATCCACTTTGGTGGTGGCGTTGTTGTCCAGGTAGATCTCTTTCATGCCGAAACCTCCTGCACCCGCAGGCCTTCATAGACCAGCTCACGCAGCTTCATCTCTACAAATTTTGCCGTATTACCGGATGAGGCACAACCGGCACAGGCCTTGCGGAAGGCAATCTGGACATGGTCGCCATCAATATCGATCAGCTCCAGATCACCACCATCAGCACGCAGCATGGGTCGGATATCACGCTCCAGCACCTCCTGCACCAGTTGCATCTTCTTCAGGTTGGAGAGCTTGGGCTTGGCAGCTGCCTCCCTTGCCTGACCCAGCACTTCGGCAATCAGCTCTTTAATCCTGGGGATACAGCTACCGCAGGCACCGCCAGCCTTGGTGAAGTTGGTCACCTGCTCAGCCGTGGTCAGGCTGTTATCAGCAATCACCCGCTTCAGAAAGGTATCGGTGATGCCAAAGCATTTACAGACCAATGTCCCCTCATAGTCAGGATAGGCGTGACCATGGTCATGCTCGGCATCATGCTCCGGCACCTCAAGTCCGCGATATTTGTAAATCGCCACCTCAAGGGCCTCCTGTCCCATTACGGAACAGTGCATCTTTTCTTCCGGCAGCCCGCCTAAAAATTCAGCAATATCCTGATTACTGACCACCAGGGCCTCATCCAGGGTCTTACCCTTGACCATTTCAGTCAGGGCCGAAGAAGAGGCAATGGCGCTGGCGCAGCCAAAGGTCTGGAACTTGGCGTCAACGATCTTTTCCTTGTTCTCGTCCAGCTTCAGATACAGCTTCAAGGCATCGCCGCAGGCCAGACTGCCCACCTCCCCCACGGCATCGGCATCAGGTATATCCCCCACGTTACGGGGGTTTAAGAAATGATCTTTAACTTTTGATGTGTAATCCCACATGCGTTGTGCTCCTTTTATGAATTGCCATCTAAATCATCACACACTGAAAACATTACGTTCATTTGACGAGAAGGAACTTCTCAGTCAATAAAAACCTCCTCAAGGTCCAGCTCCAACCCTTCCAGCACCGTGCTGGTTACCCGATCCCCCCGGCCATAGCCCTGCGGTCTGCCGTATGTGCCATCCCTGCCAAGCGTAAAGATCATCAGTGATTCTTCCGAGGGATGTATAATCCAGTATTCCCGAACTCCGGCCCGTTCATACAGATCAAACTTTACGGTAAGATCCTTGCGTGAGGTAGAGGAGGACAATATCTCCACCACCAGATCAGGGGCACCACGACAGCCACGGTCATCCAGTTTTTTCTCGTCGCAGACAACTACCAGATCGGGCTGCACTACGGTCGGCACCTCATCGTCATCCTGCTCGTCAAAGTCAGGCAGACGGACGTCGAAGGGGGCACTATAGATTTGGCATGGTTTGTCCCGCAAAAAGTTCTCTATGCGTGATGCGACGTGAATCAAAATCCCCTGATGACGCCTTCGCGGGGCCGGGGTCATATTGTACGGCACCCCGTCAATCAGCTCCCACCGTTCACCGTCGTCCCAGTGGTAATACTGACCATAGGTGAACCGCTCATCACGTTTCTCCGCAAGATTGGAAGGTCCCATGGTCAGCTCCTATCCCAGGATGAACTGCTTTCCGGCTTCCATCACTTCAGTCAGGCGTGCATCAGTTGATGCCTCTCCGTACAGACGTACCACCGGCTCGGTGCCTGACTTTCTGAACAACATCCATGAGCCGTCTTCAAGGATCAACTTGACCCCGTCAACCGTCACAACATCCTTGACCTTGCTGCCGGCAATCTCGGTGGGTACAGACGACACTTTACCGGGATAGGCAGCTTCCAGCTCAGGAGACAGCTTCAGGTTGTCACGGCGGGTAATAAAGCGCCCGACTTCACCATACATCCTCTCTAGCAATTCCCGTACCGTCTTGCCTTCACGGGCCACCATTTCAGCCACAAGGAAGCAGGCCAAGATGCCGTCTTTCTCAGGTACATGGCCCTTGATGGTCAGTCCGGCACTTTCTTCACCACCGATCACAATCTTGTCCTGGGTGATCAGCTCTCCGATATATTTAAAGCCAACCGGTGTCTCATAAACAGGCACACCATGTTTTTTGGCAACGGCATCAACAAAATGAGAAGTCGCCACGCTGCGGGCCACGCCGCCGGTCAGCTTGCGGACCCGGATCAGATAATCCAGCAGCAGTGCAATGATGTAGTTGGGCTCTATATAACTGCCGTCAGCATCCAGGATACCAAATCGGTCGGCATCGCCATCGGTTGCCAATCCGAGACGAATCTGCGGATCGTTTTTTACCAGCGCAATAAAGTCAGGGATATGTGCCTCTGAAGGCTCAGGCGGCTGACCGCCAAAGTAGGGATCAAGATGGTCATTGATAATCGTGTACGGTACGCCCCGTTTCTGCAGCGGAGCATCCAGGTAACCACGGCCGGTTCCGTAGAGCGGGTTCAAGGCCAATGTGCCGATTGTTTTGAGTGCATCAAAATCAATCTTTTGCTCAAGGGCGGTCAGGTAGGTCTCACGGGGATCAATCAGTTCCAGCATCCCACGTTTTTGCGCCTCAGCCTGGGAAAGTT
>CAZYMK010000247.1:0-4838 GCA_964648885.1 uncultured Geobacter sp.
TATGGTGAACGGCTCGGCAGTATGATCCAACAAAAGCCCCTCTCTCATGACTTCAGCTTCCCCGGTATTCTGATACGACAGGAGTATCAAGTGTGTGCTGCTGAATCGAGGCCCTGAAGGTCTGCATATTCTCTTTTCTGTCGGGCCTGACTACATCTGCAGGCAGCGCCACATCATTGCAAGACCAAATACCAGAAAAATCCCACCGGCAGCACGATGTATCCAGCAGAGCGGAATTACCTTCATCAGCTGTTTCCCTGCAAAAATGCCGATCAGTGCAACGGTCCAGAGCGCCAGGGTGGATGCGATAAAGACTTCACCCATGCTGGCCCAGCTCTGTGAATGCACTGCCGCCTGGCTTGCCGTGACCAGCTGGGTTTTATCACCCAGCTCTGCCATAAAGATCATGATAAACGCGGTTCTGATAACATCTGCGGCACCGGGTACAGGGCCTTCATCGTCATCACTGTCACAGGCATGCCGCAAGGTGCTGTAGCCGAAATAGAGAAACAGGAGCGCAGAAGCCAGGGTAACCCAGAACATGGGCAGCATCATGAACAGTACCCGCCCGACCAGTACAGCAGCCAGGTTCAGCACGACAAAGGCGGCGGCTACACCGATAAAGATCCGCCTCCACGGATAACGTACCGCCAGCGCCATGGCTGTCAGCTGGGTTTTGTCGCCCAGTTCGGCCAGAAAAATCAATCCAAAGGTGCTTAAAAACACTGACAGCTCCATACAGCGCTTCTCCTTTACATTTCTGCTGATGAGACTGCGGGCGGGTGCCGGTGACCGTTACCTGCCACCGGCCGTTGCAGCGTTAGTCAAAGAGTTCCTCAAAGAACGATTTCTTCTTTTTGTAGTGATGCCCGTGGCCTTTTTTGTAATGATCTTTGTCTGGATAGTGACCGTACTGCTGCTGTGGTGGCGGCGGCTGATACGATTGTTGGTGCTGTGGTGGAGCAGGTGCTTCCTGTTGCAATGAGCGCTCAATAATTTTGTCAAGCTCACCGCGATCGAGCCAGACACCACGGCAACTTGGGCAGTAGTCAATTTCAATTCCCTGGCGTTCAGACATAACCAGACTTGTGTTAGAGCAGACAGGACAGTTCATGATTGATTCTCCTTTTATTAAATCTGTAGCTGGCGTAATCGGAACAAGGTTGCCGGCGTTAATATTTAGCCTTGATGCTGTTCAGCTCTTCTTTTGAGATATCCTTCCACCGCTTCTGGTTCCAGTTGCCGACCCAATTTTTAAAGATACCGAGGTTGGCCTGACGCTCTGCCTCTGTGCTTCCAAGATACTGGTACATATTGCCCGGTTTTTGATCGGTCCTGAACGTTCCATCATCAAGCCTGCGCATCAAAGCACCGGTGAAGGGCCAGCCCACGTAGGTGATCAGGTGGCTGTAGGTCTCCATCCGCATGCCGATCCCCTTGTCGGTGTAACCTTTCTTGTCTTTTCCAAACTCGTCGTGCTCGGGCGTGGTGGCGCCGTGGCAGGCAAGGCACTGTTTATCAAACAACGGCTTGATATCCTTGGTCCAGGTTACATCAGCCGCCTGCGCCTGGGTTGCGGCAACCAGCGCCATAACGGCGATTGTGATCGACTTCTTCATGTTCTGTTCCTTTCTTCATCCGGGGATATGCCAGTTTTCTGGCGCTGTTGACAGGTAATGCAACAAAAAAGACCTTTACCCACAGCATACGGTTGCACACTCGGGTAAAGGTCTTGCGGTCAATTTCTTGTCCCCTATCCGGACCGGTTGGTCGTGTTGACGGATGACGGGTCGGCCATTTGTCCGGCCGGTAGCTACTCCCCTTTACAGGGCCGGAAAAGTAGCGGAACACGATTTAGCTGTCAACATGATTTTTGTTGCATTTGTTCTGCTGCATTTTTGTCCGGCCTGGTATATAACAGCACGGCTCAACGACAGAGATCAGCAGCGCATACCCTTTTGATTGGTCAGGTCATATGCCCCGAAAATTTCTGAAAAAATGGACGCCAAGCCCTGCATCGCTTAAGGAACACAAGCACCTGCGCTTCCTGGGCACCGCACTGCATGCGGAGCACCTCTGGCAGCTGAACCGGACTACGGTGGCCAGGGCGTGCGCCATCGGTATCTTCTGCATGTGGATACCGGTTCCTTTCCAGACCGTGCTGGCAGCTATGGGGGCGGTGCTGTTCCGTGCCAACCTGCCGGTGTCGGTTGCGCTGGTGTTTATTACCAACCCGGTTACCATGCCGGCCATGTTTTATTTTACCTACAAGATCGGGGCGCTGCTGATGGGGGTGCCGCCGCAGGGTTTTCACTTTGAGCTGAGCATGGACTGGCTGGCAAACGGTATGCTGCAGATCTGGAAGCCGTTTGTACTGGGAACCTCGCTGACCGCTGTGGTAACCAGCCTGCTTGCCTATTACGTTGCACAGCTGCTCTGGAACCTGCATCTGCTCAAGCGGATCAGGGGGGTCAGAAAGATCAGGGCAGAGCGGGAGCAGTAGCCGCAGTAGCCGTCCGTTACCGGTCCGTATCCCCAAACACATCGGCAGAGAAGAGGTATATTGCAGCGTCTTTCTGCCAGGCATCATCAGGCAGGCCGGCCTTGCGGCAGGTCTGCCGCAGGAAGGTGTCGCGGTCCCAGCCATACTCAACCGCCACTTGGGGCAGCAGCACGCCGTGGTTGTGTCCCTTGATCAGGTAGAGACCGTGGGTGCCGACCTGGATCTGTTCGATGGAGCTGATCTGCTGCAGGGGCGACAGCACCGAGATCTCCAGGCTGAAATCAGCCAGGTCGGCGGGTTTCAGCGGATAAAAACGGGGGTCGCGGGTGGCGGCGGAAACAGCCATCTCCTGCACGGTTTGCCAGAGCGGTTGTTGGGCTGTAAAGCTGCCGATGCAGCCCCGCAGCTGCCCCTGTTGCTTGATGGTGACAAAACAGCCGGAATGGCTGCAGAGCGCTGCTGAGGGCTTTTCAAACAGCGGCAGCGGCTGTCCGGTGACCGTGGCGCAGATCGTTTCTCTGGCCAGTTGCAGGAGCTGGTTCTGTTCTTTTTGGTTCATGGCACACCCCCTACGCGTAGTTCTTGCGGCGGAACAGGCCGGTGCTGATACTGACGATCCGGTCCAGAAACAGCACGCCGTCCAGATGATCCAGTTCATGCTGGATCGCCACCGCTTCAAAGCCTGATGCCTCCAAGTCACGTTCCTCACCAGTCCGGCTGTCAAGAAAGCGGACCGTTATCACGGTGGCCCGCTCCACGTCGCCGGTGTAGTCCGGTACGCTCATACAGCCCTCCCGCATCACGGCACTGCCGCTCCTGGCGATAATCTCCGGGTTGACCATGCAGAGCAGGCCGTGGTTGTTCTCTTTGCCGTGGCGGCTCTTGGAGACATCCACCACGCAGACCCGCAGGGCAGCCCCGATCTGCGGCGCTGCCACACCGACCGAGCCCGGTCCGGCCTGCATGGTGTCGATCAGATCCTGCACCAGGCTGGTGATCTCGTCATCAATGACATCCACCCGGCGGGCCAGCTTTTTCAGAACCGGATGGGGATATTTCAGGATGGTCTGGACCGCCATTTACAGCTCCACCGGGGTGATGATCCGTACCCCGATCTCCACCTTCAGTTCGTCTTTCAGGCTGTTCAGCAGCCCCTCTACCGCCTCCGGAGCCACCGTGTCCGGCAGGGCTGCCTCCAGCAGCATCACATAGACCGGTGCCTCATCACTACCCACCAGCTTGGTCTGCAGATCCATGATGTTGATCTGGCGCTCTGCCAGGGTGCTGGTGACCCGGTAGACAATGCCCGGCTGGTCGGCGCCGTAGACGGTTATCTGGCAGATCTCGGCATCGGTCTCTTTGCGGTCTTGCTCATGCAGTGACAGGTGACGGATGGAGAGGGTCATGTCCAGTCGCTCGCAGACCGGCTTCAGTTCTTCCTGCAGTTGGGCCTTGGTGAACGGCTTTTTGCGGGAGACGATCAGGATCATGGCAAATTCGCCGGCCAGCATGGCACAGCTGGAGTCGGCAATGTTGCAGCCCAGGCGGTAGAGGGCCTCGGTGATGCCGGCCACGATACCGGGGCGGTCGGCGCCGACAACGGAGACGGCGTAATGGGCAAATTCGCGATGGGGCATGGCTGACGCTCCTTCAGACGGTGATTGGCAGGGGTTCGGGTGGTGACTGGTTATCACTATTAGAATTCTGCTGCAACGGTTTTTGGCAATTGACAAACCGGCGGACCGATCTTTACAGTGATTTTCCTATGACCAAAACACAACTGAAACAGCGGATGCTGGCAATTCTCTCCCTGGACAGCCATCCGTCCAATATTGCCGCCGGGTTTGCGGTGGGGGTCTTTATTGGCTGCACACCGCTGTTCGGCATCCATACCGCACTCGCCATTGCATTGGCCTTCATCTTTCGGCTCAACAAGCTGACCACCATTACCGGCTCCTGGGTAAACACGCCGTTTACCGTGTTGCCGATATTGATGGCCAGCTACCGCCTGGGTGAATTCATACTGGGTAACGAGCCGCAGCCGGTCTCCTTTGCATCCCTTGACTGGCACCATCTGCGAGAATACGCCGCTGCCCTGTTCATCGGCAGCGCCCTGATCGGTCTGGCTGCCGCCCTGGTCTCCTATGCACTCTGCTACTGGCTGGTGATTCTTTTTCGCAGAAAAGATCCGGGGCTGGTGGAGCTGACCAACGAATCGCTGCTGACCGGAGAGGATCTGGAACGGCACCAACAGGTGAAACATGACCCGTGAGCGGATTATTGAGCGAGTGCGCAAGCTACTGGCCCTTTCCAACAGCAGCAACGAGCATGAGGC
>CAZYMK010000248.1:0-1795 GCA_964648885.1 uncultured Geobacter sp.
CTGGGATTACCGGATGAAGTGATCCATCGACAGCCGTTTCCCGGTCCGGGTCTGGCAATCCGTTGTATCGGTGAAATTACGGCGGATAGACTTGAAATCCTGCGCGAGTCCGATGCCATTGTGCTGGACGAGATCCGCAAGGCCAATCTTTATCGCGATATCTGGCAGTCATTTGCCGTGTTACTGCCGGTCAGATCAGTAGGAGTCATGGGTGATGCCCGTACCTATGACTACACCATTGCCCTACGTGCTGTAAACTCTCTGGACGGCATGACTGCAGACTGGGTCAAACTGCCTTATGAGCTGCTGGGTGCCATTTCATCACGTATCATTAACGAGGTTAAAGGGGTAAACCGTGTGGTGTATGACATTTCGCAAAAACCACCGGCAACCATCGAGTGGGAATAGAGCCCAACCAGCCAAAATAACGGGCTGAAACGAGGTATACCATGCGTAAACTGCTTTCCTTGTGTGCATTGGTTATTGTCTACTGTTTAACTCTGATACCACTACCGGCTGCTGCCAAGACCCTGATCCTTGAGGGTAACCTTGATGGGGCAGTGGCCATGCGCCAGTCCATGGAGTTTGCGGTCAACAAAGGGACGGTTTCCACTTTTTCGTTTAAATTTGCCCTGCCCGCATCCTTTGATACCAAGACAGTCAGTCAGGATATTGAGGGTTTTAACCTGAATCTGTCCCCCCAGCCCGGCAGTTCGCAGGTTGAAACCGACCGGTTCGGTAACCGTTTCCAACGGGTAAGCTGGCAGAACGTCAGCCAGGACATCAGGGTAAGCCTGACCTATACAGCCAAGGTCAACTCCCGGCTGTCCGCCCTTGAAAGCTCAGCCCCATTTCCGCTGGGCAGTTCTGCCTCAAAAGAATCGCTCTATCTGCAGCATACCGAGATGGTGCAAAACTCATCAGAGATCAAAAGTCTTGCCCGACAGTTGACTGCTGATGCCAAGAGTGAATATGAAGCGGTAACTTCTATCATCAACTGGGTGACCGATAATATCAAATATACTTTTAACCCACCCCAGTACGACGCGGCTTATACCCTTTCCACCAAAACCGGCAACTGCCAGAATTTTGCTCATTTAACCATTGCGTTGCTGCGCAGTGTGGGAATTCCAGCCCGGATTGTCGGGGGGATCACCCTGAAAGATGCCTGGAAGGTGCCGATTGATGCGAAAAACTCAATCGTACAGAGTATGGGTCAAGGTGGACATGCTTGGCTGGAGGCCTATTTTCCTGACCTAGGGTGGCTTCCCTATGACCCGCAACAGTCGCGGCAGTTTACCTCTTCACGCCACATCAAACAGACCCACGGTCTGGATTCTCGTGATATCAACGACACCTGGAAGGGCGGCCCCTATCTGCCGGCCTACAATGAGCTGATTGAAGGCCGTTTTACCAGCGATGAGATCAAGCTGAAGATGAAGCGTTCTGCTGCGGTGCCGCGTTCTTATGTGCTCAGCAACCTGGTTTCTGCAGCCGGGAGTGATCGGGCAGCCCCCTCATCTGGTGCACCGGTACTACCTCCGCTCAAACCAGAACCCAGTGTGGCTGCTGCCACCAGGCCGACCTCTCCGGTTCCGCCTCCTCAGGGGAGTGGAGCAGGCCCGGCAGAAACCCGTTTTGTTACTGAAGATGATCAGCCACCAGTCAGGCCGACCAAGCCGGTAACACCTCCGAAGATCAAGCCGGTGCCGGAACCTGCCAAACCGGTGATACAACCCAAGCCCCGGTTACTGCCGAGCCTGCACGCAAGAAACCGCGTCCCGGTATGATGCTT
>CAZYMK010000248.1:1805-4780 GCA_964648885.1 uncultured Geobacter sp.
AGGCCGTTTTACCAACGATGAGATCAAGCTGAAGATGAAGCGTTCTGCTGCGGTGCCACGCTCATACGTACTCAGCAATCTGGTTGCCGCAGCCGGGAGTGATCAGGCAGCCCCCTCATCTGGTGCACCGGTACTGCCTCCTCTCAAACCAGAGCCCCGTGTGGCTGCTGCCACCAGGCCGCCCCCTCCGGGAAGTGGCGCAGGCCCGGCAGAAACCCGTTTTGTTACTGAAGATGATCAACCACCAGTCAGACCAACCAAGCCGGTAATACCCCCGAAGCTCAAGCCGGCGCCGGAACCTGCCAAACCGGTGATTCATCCCAAGCCCCCGGTTACTGCCGAACCTGCACGCAAGAAACCGCGTCCCGGTATGATGCTTGCCTTTGGCAATATGGAGTTCCCGACACTGGTCAACCTGTATAATGTCAAGGGAAACGTAGGCACCAGGGTCTTTGAACGTGAGACCTCGGAGTATGTGACCTCGCAGTACATCTATGCCCAGGCCATGCAGGTCAGCGATCCGATGAGTCTGGAGAAGATTTCGCTGGCCATGCGTAAATTTGGTGGTGATGGAGCGGTTCGGATTGATCTGGTCAAGGATCTGAACGGTAAACCAAACGTGCTTGACGGTATCCGCTCCAACCCGCTGGATCTTGAAAAAATAGCCAGAAGGCCTGGCTATTACTGGGTTGATTTCACCTTTCCGCCTGATGGCAACAAGCCGCAACGGTTGACGCCGGGCAAATACTGGATTGTCTTCCGCACCTCCGGCGAAGCGATCATGAACTGGTTCTTTACCCCGGGAAAGCCGTACAGCGAAGGGGATGATACCCGCTCAACCGCCAAAGGTTTCCAGTGGGAGGATATTCTTAATTATGATTTTGTGTTCAAAGTGACCGGCAGGGCCCTGTAACATGTTGAGCTACAGCAGGTTGTTATTGCTTGCGCTCTTTGCCGTAACCGTAACGGCATGCAGCCAACAGTCACAACCAGCATCACCCGCAGTGCAACCGATGCAATCAGAGCAAACAGCACGGCGCTTTGATGAGTTATGTGCTGCCTGTCACGGCAAGCAGGGCAGAGGCGGTGGGGTAGGGCCTGACTTGTTCGCATCCCGCTATAAATACGGCAAAGAACGTAGCCGGATCATCACCAGCATCAGTAATGGACGCCCCGGCGGCATGCCGGGCTACAGCAGTCATCTGTCTGTTGAAGAGATTGCCGGTCTGGCAGATTATCTGATTTCGTTGCACTAACCACAAGGAGGCGTACCTGTGTCAGCAATCAGTTTTGAAGAAGTGATGTTTACCGTCATGACAGCCACCCAGGAAACGTTCAAGTGTTATATGAACATCGAACTGTTTGCCGGACAGGTTGAGCGCAAGGTCGCTCCGGTGGACTCTGACGTGACCGGTATTATTGGTGTGGCCGGAGATCGAGTGGGATACATCATTGTGGCGGCAGACCGCTCCACTGCTCAATTGGTGGCCCGCGAGATGCTGATGGATGATGAACCGGACGAAGATTCGATCCGTGACGCCATTGGCGAACTGATCAACAACATAGCCGGTGCCTTTAAGACCAAGTACCATAGTCAGTACGGTAACGTGGCCATGGGACTGCCGCTGGTGGTGTCTGGCCAGCTTCGTACGGTCACTGAACCGCCGGATGAGGGAGCAAGTATGAACGTGCAGTGCAAGGGGGTTACCATTCCTTTTACCAACAAGGATGGCAGCGCCAACCTCAAGGTAATGGTTTACATGTGACCCGTTTTTCAGCGCTGCTGGGCCGTTATCGGGAACTGCTGACAGAAGTAGACGACTGGCACGCACACTGCACCCTCGTTGTTCATGATCAGATCTCCTGCAAACGGGGCTGTTCTGCATGCTGTCGCGGCCTGTTTGACATAACCCTGCTGGATGCCTGCCTGCTGCAAAACGGTTTTACACGGCTTCCTGTGCAGCGGCAGTCGCAAATCACCGACAGGGCAACACAACGGATTACGACCGTTCACGCGTTTTGGCCTGATTTTACCATGCCGTTTCTGCTGAACGGCTACCCTGAAGAACAGTGGGATCAGGCCATGCCTGATGATGACGAAACACCATGCCCCTTGCTTGACGAACAGGGTGACTGCCTTCTGTACGACAGTCGTCCCATGACCTGCCGGTTGCACGGTATCCCGCTGGTAGATGTGAGCGGTGAGCTGCTCTTTGACGAGTGGTGCAGCCTCAATTTCACAACTTCAAACCCGTTGGAGATGGCAGCGTTACAGGCTCCTTTTAACGATATCTTCAAACATGAGCAGCTCCTGTTCCGTGAATTCACCACCATGCTGCTGGGGCGCCCGTTTAATGAACTTGACACCATGATACCGGCAGCTCTGCTGCTTGATTTTGAGCATTTTACTCTTCCGGAGCCGCTATGGAGCAGAAGCTCTTCCTGACCCCCACTGAAACTATCCAGACCATTATCCAGAACGGTAAGCGGGTCATGAGCCAGTGCCGCCGCCGCACCTTTCTTTTGTCGCTCTTGGCCGGTTTTTATATCGCCTTCGGTGCTCAGCTTTCAACCGTGGTGACACAGGATCTGACCGCCTTTGCCGGTCTTGGCGTTACGCGCTTGTTGGGCGGTATCGTGTTTTCTTTTGGCCTGATGCTGGTGGTGATCTGCGGCGCAGAGCTGTTTACCGGTAACAGTCTGCTGGTATCATCGGCACTGGACGGCGAGATTTCTTGGTTTAAATTACTGGAAAACTGGGGGCTGGTTTTGCTGGGCAACCTGCTGGGGGCGCTGTTTCTGGCGTGGCTGCTGTACGAGTCTCAGCTCTGGCAAAACGGCACTGTGGCAACACAGGCCCTGGCCATAGCTGCAGCAAAGTGCGAGCTCTCCTTCTGGGTGGCATTTGTGCGTGGTATCCTCTGTAACTGGCTGGTATGTCTGGCCGTATTCATGGCCACTGCTGCCCGTGATGT
>CAZYMK010000249.1:0-3989 GCA_964648885.1 uncultured Geobacter sp.
GGCAGTTGTTGAGATGGTGCTGGTCGGGCAGGTAAACAAGGAGGTTGTTGGCTACCTGAACCAGCATGGAGGCAAGGCTGTCGGGCTGTGCGGCAAGGATGGCAACCTGCTGCTTTCAAAGAAGCTGCTGCAGGAACTACCGACTGAGGACGGCACGGTGGAACAGGTGGATATCGGCTATGTGGGGGATGTGGTCATGGTCAATACCGATCTGATAAAGACCCTGGAGCAGGGTGGATACCTTCCGGTTATTGCTCCGGTCGGTGTTGGACCTGAAGGGGAAAGCTACAATATCAATGCAGATGTGGTGGCTGGCCGTGTTGCAGCAGCCCTCAATGCAGAGAAGCTGATCCTTCTGACCGATACCCCGGGGGTGTTGGATAAAGATAAAAAACTGATCCCGAAAATAAAGGTTGCCCAGATAGATGGCCTGATTGAAAACGAGTCAATAACCGGCGGAATGATTCCCAAAGTGGTCTGCTGCGCTGAAGCGTTACGTGACGGTGTCAGAAAATCGCACATCATTGACGGCAGGATGGAACACTCGGTTCTGCTTGAGATCTTTACAGATGTGGGGATAGGTACGGAGATAACCAAATGACCAGTCAGCAGTGGATTGAACGTTCCGATAAAGTTATCATGAAAACCTACGCCCGCTATCCGATTGTCCCGGTCAGGGGGGAAGGATGCAGGCTGTGGGATGCCGATGGTAAGGAATATCTCGATTTTCTGGCCGGTGTGGCGGTGAACAACCTTGGGCACTGTCACCCGAAGGTGGTGAAGGCCATACAGGAACAGGCAGCCACTCTTATCCACTGCTCAAACTACTACCAGATCCCCCAGCAGATAGAGCTGGCAGAACTGCTGTGCGCCAACTCCTTTGCGGACAAGGCGTTTTTCTGCAACTCGGGCGCAGAAGCCAACGAGGCAGCCATAAAGCTGGCCCGCAAGTACAGCCGTGAAAAGTTCGACAACCCGGATCGTTACGGCATCATTACCGCTGCAGATTCGTTCCATGGTCGCACCATGGCTACGGTATCGGCAACCGGACAGGAAAAGGTGCAGCGCTTCTTTGACCCGCTGCTGCACGGTTTCTCCCATGTGCCATTTAATGATCTGGCAGCCATTGAGGCTGCCATCACTCCGCAGACCTGCGCCATTATGCTGGAGCCTATCCAGGGTGAAGGGGGTATAAACATTCCTTCTCTGCAGTATATGCAGGGGGTGCGTGAACTCTGCGACCGTCACAGGCTCCTGCTGATCCTTGATGAGGTTCAGGTGGGGATGGGGCGTACAGGCAAGCTGTTTGCTTATGAACATTTCGGCATCACCCCGGATATCATGACCCTGGCCAAGGCGCTGGCCGGCGGTGCGCCAATCGGAACAATGCTGGCAAAAGATGAGTTTGCAGAATCATTCTCACCGGGCACACACGGCTCCACCTTTGGAGGCAATCCCCTTGTAACCGCAGCGGCGGTTGCCGCCGTAAGAACAATTCTCGAGGACGGACTTCTGAACCGGGCCGAGGAGATGGGGGAATACCTGCATGGTGAACTTGAATCGCTGGGGAAAAAATATCCCTTTGTCAACGAGGTGCGGGGCATCGGCCTTATGATAGGGATGTCTCTGACAATCCCGGGTGGTGACATAGTAAAGCGTGGCCACCAGCTTGGGCTGCTGCTGAATGTGACCCACGACACAGTGCTGCGCTTTGTGCCGCCTCTTACGGTAAGCAAACAGGAAGTAAACAGGATGATCGAGATTCTGGATGGAATATTCAAGGAGATTGCTGCATGACGAAACATTTTCTTGCACTGCATGACTTTTCCAGGCAGGAACTGGACTCCATGCTGGCCCTGGCTGCTGACCTGAAGAAGAAGCAGAAGGACGGAGTACCACACAGACTTCTTGACGGCAAGACCGTGGCGCTGATTTTTGAGAAGGCTTCTACCCGCACAAGGGTTTCCTTTGAGGTGGCGGTATTCCAGTTAGGCGGGCACGGTCTGTTCATCTCTTCAGGAACCTCCCAGATGGGGCGTGGTGAGCCGATAAAGGACACGGCCCGCACCATAGCCCGCTACTGCGACGGGGTGATGATACGCACCTACGGGCAGGAGATAGTGGAGGAGTTTGCCAGCTATTCCGCAGTGCCCGTGATAAACGGACTTACAGACCTTTTTCACCCCTGCCAGATAATGGCCGATCTGCAGACGGTGATTGAGCGCAAGGGTGGGTATAAGGGGTTGAAGTTCGCCTGGATCGGTGATGGCAACAATATGGCCAACACCTGGATAGAGGCGGCAGCCATCTTCGGGTTTGATCTGGCACTGGCCTGTCCCAACGGATACGAGCCTGATCGCCATGTATGGGACTGGGCGCAGAAGCAGGGTGATTCAAGCATCACCATAACCGAAGACCCTGAAGAGGCGGTGAGGGATGCAGATGTTATCAACACAGATGTATGGGCAAGCATGGGGCAGGAGGCAGAGCAGAAACAGCGTGAGCTTGCTTTTCAGGGGTACTGCGTTAATGATGAACTGCTTTCTCTTGCAAGTAGCGATTGCATAGTGCTGCATTGCCTCCCGGCCCACCGTGGTGAGGAGATCAGTGACAGCGTAATTGAAGGGAAGCATTCAGTGGTCTGGGACGAGGCGGAGAACAGGCTGCATATCCAGAAGGCGATTATGGCGACACTGATGGGCGAGGCGTGATGGTTTCGTTTCTTGACCTGTTTGTTGCCTTGAACCGTAGCGAGGTGCAGTACCTTGTAGCTGGTGGCTGGGCTGTCAACCTGTATGGTGTTGAGCGGGCAACAGGTGATCTGGATCTGGTTGTATATCTGGAAAAAAATAATCTGGAACGGTTCATTGAGGTGGTAACGAGTTTTGGCCTCAAGCCAAGGGCGCCGGTTGCAGCCATGGAGTTCGCGAATGATGACAGGCGGCGTGAGTGGCGTGATGAAAAAGGTATGATGGTATTCAGCTTTCACGATCCTCAAAATCCGTTTGTGCTGGTTGATGTCTTTATTGATATTCCATTTGACTTTGAAACAGTGTATGCGGATCGTTCCCGCATACCAACAGGCAGGGTTGAGATACCGGTTGTCCCGCTGGAAACTCTTATTCTGATGAAACAGCAGGCAGCACGTCCGCAGGATCTTGCTGATATTCATTACCTGCGGCAGATTCAGGGGAGGGGCAATGAATGAGGCGCCATTGCTTTATTACCGCACCAGAGAGCAGATAGAAGCTTATCGCAAGATGCCGGTTGAACAAAAGATACGTAAGCTGGAAATGGAAATGGAGCTTGTCAATGCCATGCGGCAGGGGCGAGCCCTGATGATGCTAAAACATTGAGAATTAACAGCAAAGGGAGAACGATTACCATGGCAAAAAAGCAGGAAGCAAACAAGATAGTCCTGGCCTATTCAGGTGGGCTGGACACCTCAATCATCCTCAAGTGGCTCAAAAACGAGTATGGCGCAGAGATTGTCACATTCTCTGCAGATCTGGGGCAGGGGGATGAGCTGGATCCGGTTCGTGAGAAGGCGATGAAAACAGGCGCCAGCAAGGTATATATCGATGATCTCAAAGAAGAGTTTGTCCGCGACTTCGTATATCCGATGTTCCGGGCCAACGCCATCTATGAGGGGCATTATCTCCTCGGCACCTCCATTGCCCGTCCGCTTATTGCCAAACGTCAGATGGAGATAGCAAAGATTGAAGGGTGCGATGCGGTATCGCACGGTGCAACCGGCAAGGGTAACGATCAGGTCCGCTTTGAGCTGGCATACTACCACTTTGACCCTTCTATCACTGTAATAGCCCCATGGCGGGAGTGGAAGCTGAACAGCCGCAAGGCCCTGATCGCATACGCCAAAAAGAACGACATCCCGATTCCAATCACCAAAAAGCGTCCCTGGTCCTCTGACCGCAACCTGCTGCATATCTCCTTTGAAGGCGGAATCCTTGAGGATACCTGGGCCGAGG
>CAZYMK010000249.1:3999-4778 GCA_964648885.1 uncultured Geobacter sp.
AAGCCCGAGAAGGCCCCCAACAAGGCGCAGTACGTGGAGATAGAGTTTGAGCAGGGGAATGCCGTTGCAGTTGACGGCGTGCGGATGACCCCGGCCCAGCTGCTGGCTCACCTCAACACAATCGGCGGCGTACATGGCATCGGCAGGGTTGACCTGCTGGAGAACCGCTCGGTAGGGATGAAGTCCCGCGGCGTGTACGAGACCCCCGGTGGCACCATCCTGCGTGAGGCCCACTCTGCGGTAGAACAGATCACCATGGACCGCGAGGTGATGCGGATTCGCGATTCCCTGATCCCTGAATATGCCCGTCAGGTATATTCTGGTTACTGGTTCTCGCCTGAGCGGGAGATGTTGCAGACACTGATCGATGAGTCACAGAAAACCGTGAACGGCGTGGCACGGCTTAAGCTGTACAAAGGACACTGCCGTACCGTGGGGCGTAAGTCCGAGACAAACTCCCTCTTTAATCTGGATTTTGCCACCTTTGAAAAGGACAAGGTTTTCAATCAGGCCGATGCAGAAGGGTTTATCAAGATCAATTCCCTTCGGTTGCGGATCAGGTCGCTTATGCAGGGCCAACGTTGATAATTGGCTCTGTTCAAATCGCCGGGGCGAGTTCTTCGTCCCGGTTTTTTATTCATGCAGCGTGAGGAGATTACGGTAATGTCGCAGAACAAGCTCTGGGGCGGGCGTTTCAATCAGCCCACCGATAAATTCGTTGAAGAGTTCACAGCATCCATTGATTTTGACAAGCGTCTGTACCATCAGGATATTCGGGG
>CAZYMK010000250.1:0-4751 GCA_964648885.1 uncultured Geobacter sp.
GCCATGATCGGCATGGTACTGCCGTCCTTGCGACAGTGCAGCCATTCACCCACATTGGTGTAACCTGACAGTCCGGGGACCAGGGCAGCGATCCGGGACTTGTCCAGGTGCAGGTCGGTCAGCAGCAGTCTCCGGGCCTCTTCACGGCTGTAGCCATAAACCAGCTGAAACACCTCGTTTACCGCCAGTAACTGCATGGTGGCCCGTTCATAGATCAGCATCGGTGCCGGGTTCTGTTCAAACAGCTGGCGGTAGCGCTCTTCGCTGATGCGCACCAGCTCCACCGACGCCTCGGCCACTTCCTTGGCGGTCTGCAGGGCGCGGGTTTTTCTGGCCACCTCGCGGCGCAGCAAGGCAAGGCCACATGCCATTGCGCCGGCCAGGAAGAAAAACAGTCCCAGTGACGGCCAAAACCAGGCGGGCGCCTTTCGACGCGATGGACCCAGGTTCAGCCATTTTGCCAGCGCCTGGTTATAGACCGACTGCGGCAGGGGCTTTGTCTGGGCAATCTGCCGGTCAATTTCAGCAAGAATGTCGGCATGACGACCCTTGAGCACGGCAAATTTCACCTCATTGGGGTTAAACACCACCGGGGTGGACTGCAGCTCATAGCGATCTTCCTTTTGCATGCCGAACAGCCGGTTAACTACCCCGGCATCTGCTTGTTTGCGGTTTATCGACTTGAACACATCCTCGTAGGAGGCGACTTCGACATAGGTAGCCTGCTTGTTGAAGTTGCTGAACAGGGTCTTGAACGCATCACCGTGGGTATCATTACGGACCACGGCTATCCGTTGTCCCTCAAGCTGCAGGATGGATTCTACTTTGGTGTTGCGGGGGACATAGACCTGCCCCCAGTTGGAGAGCAACGCTTCGTTGGAAAAATCGTACAGCTCTGCCCGTGGCGGGGTTTTGGCGATGGCAAACAGCATATCCAGCTGACCACTGCTCAACTGTTCAAAGCAGGCGCTCAGGTCACAGGGAACATATTCGTAGCGCCAGCCGGCCCGGCGGGCGATCTCCTCAAATACCTCAGGAAACAGACCCAGTGCCTTGCCGCCAGGGGTGATGCTGGAGACCGGCAGATTCTGCTCGCCGCCGATCCGCAGAATTTTCTGCTCGGCATGCAGGCAGCTGCAAGGGGTTATCAGCAGCAGGACAGCAACTATGAAGGGCACGATGGGCATGGTGAGATTCTCAGCTGCGGCTAATCCAGCAATCCGATGCCGTGACGGTTGATAATGGCCGTACAGCTGTCCACTACAGCCGGATCATACAGGCTGCCTCTGCCCTTGTTGATCTGCTCAAGGGCAAAGCCTATCCCCAGTGAAGGGCGGTAGGGACGATGGGCACTGACCGCCTCCACAAAGTCAGATACGGTCAGCACCCTGGCCGCCGGCAGGATCTGGTCCCCCTTCAGGCCGTCCGGGTAGCCTGAGCCATCCAGAACCTCATGGTGCTGGGCAATAATGTCTGCAAGGGGGTAAGGGAATTTAAGACCTTGCAGAATTTCTCTGCCATTACTGGAATGCAGCTTGACCAGGGCGAACTCCTGCTGATTCAGTTTGCGGGGCATGACCAGAATCTCTACGGGTACTGACAGCTTGCCGATGTCGTGGATCAATGCAGCCAGCTGAATGGCACGGATTTCTTCAGACAAAAGTCCCAGGTCAGTGGCGATGGCTGCTGCCAGGCGGGCAACACGCTTCTGATGGCCGTCTGTGTAGGGATCGCGTTTTTCAATGGCCCTCGACAGGGCCGCAATGGTATTGGTCAGGGTAGCAGCCTGTTCTTCAACAGCCGCAGCTACCTCTGCCTGGAGCGAACGTTCCATCCGGTAAAGACGCAGATGGGTACCCACCCGTGCCAGCACCTCCTGCTCGGCAAACGGTTTGGTAATATAATCCTGTCCGCCCGCCTCAAAGGCCTTGATCTTCTCATCGGTTTCCGACAGAGCGCTGATGAATAAGACCGGTATACTGTCGGTGCCGGGATCGGCCTTGAGTCTTTGGCAGACCTCAAAACCGTCCAGACCGGGCATCATCACATCAAGCAGGATCAGATCCGGTTTTCTGGCTGATATGGCCTTCAGCGCCACCTCACCGTTGATGGCAGCCCGGACAGCGTAGCCTGCGGTGCAGAGGATACTCTCCAGCACAGACAGATTATTGGGATTGTCATCAACGATCAGAATGGTCTCAGTATCCATGTGAACTCCCGGATGAAATCGCATTGCATGATGAATGGTGAAAGGCAGATGGAATACCAGCTGCTCCAGAGGCAAAGGGGAACATGCGACACCGCTCATCAGAACGCACAAGATACTAAAGTAAGGATATTTTTTGTGTGACTTGTGTGTCACTGTTCAGTGACAGATGCTGCCTTTGCACTTCGCCCTTGCGGACCGGGAACCATCTGCTAGAATCACAACGCTCTCACGTGAAGATTGTCTGACACGTGTGATACGCATATACATACGTATGGCACCAACGTTGGTTTGGCGGGATAAGAGAGGATTTAATAGTATGAGTGACGAACAGACTTCAATCCATGATTTTGATGGTGCATTGATCTGCGAGTACTTTTCCAGCCTGGAGCGCCAGGGGCCCGGCAGCCCAGAAGTGACGATCAAGGCGTTGAGCTTTATTGAAGGGTTGACGGAGCATTCCCGTATTGCTGATATCGGGTGCGGTACCGGCGGTCAGACCATGGTGCTGGCGCAGCATGCACCGGGCACGATTACCGGCATTGACCTGTTCCCGACTTTTATCGACCTTTTCAACGCCAATGTGCAGCAGCACAACCTGCAGCAGCAGGTACACGGTGTGGTTGGCTCCATGGACAGCCTTCCTTTTAAAAAAGAAGAGCTGGATCTGGTCTGGTCGGAAGGGGCGATCTACAATATCGGGTTTGAACAGGGTCTGCGTGAATGGCGGCAGTTTCTGAAGCCGGGGGGGTATCTTGCCGTTTCAGAGGCATCCTGGTTTACTGAGCAGCGGCCTGAAGAGATCGAGAAGTTCTGGATGGACGCTTATCCCGGCATTGCCACCATTGCCGAAAAGGTTGCCCAGATGCAGCGGACCGGGTATGTTCCGGTTGCCACCTTTATCCTGCCGGAAGCCTGCTGGACAGATCATTTTTACAGGCCGCAGACCGCAGTGCAGACAGCGTTTCTTGAAAAGCATGCAGGCAATCCAGCGGCTGAGGCGTTTATCGCTAATGAACGGCGCGAAGCGGCGTTATACGGCCAGTACAAAGCGTATTATGGGTATGTTTTTTATATCGGCAAGAAATGCTGAGCTACAATACAACCGTTGTCAGACGCGTGCCGATCATCACACACATAAGGCCTTTCTGATGTCCCTGAAAACTGTCCAGATATTACTTGAACGCCAGCTGCTGGCAGAAGATCTGCTGCGCCGCCAGGAGATGCCGCGCCATGAGCTGGTGGAATCCACGCTGCATAAGCAGCACAAGGCTGAACTGCGGTCGCTGCTTGCTGCGCAGGAGGCCTCCGCACTGGCCGGAATTCTGGAGGCGCTGTCGCCTGAAAGCCTCGCCATGGTGTGGGAGCAGATTGACCCCAAGCGCACTGATGAAGTTCTTGCCGAGGTGTCGGAAGGGACACGGGAGCTGCTGGCTACTCACAGTATGGCACTCAGCGTTGATTGTCAGGTAAACGCCTTTGAGCTTGCCGGAGGGCGCCTGCAGCAGACCACGATTACCTCCCTTGACGATCTTGAGGGGATTTCGCCGGTGTGGGTTGACATGGTGGCAACCACCAAGTATGACCGCCGCAAACTGGGACAGCGTTTCGGTATTGAGCTCCCCGACCCGAAGGAGCTTACCGATATTGAGACCAGTGCACGTTTCTACGTTGAGGAGAACGGCGAGATGCATCTGCACTCCGATTTCCTGCTGGATCGGGAGGGGGATTCCCGTAACGTGCCGGTGGCGCTTATCCTGTACAAGGAGATTCTCTTTACGGTCCGCGAGGAAGAGCTGCCGGTCTTTCGTCTGCAGCGCCTGCGTGCGCGGATGCAGACCGGCTATGTGACCGACGGCATGGATGTGCTGCTGGATCTGTATGCCGTGGATGCGGAATATTCGGCTGATTCTCTGGAGGAGATTTACACCGCTCTGGGAGCAGTGGGCAGGCATCTGTCGGGGGAGGCGCTTACTGATGAGGAGGCTGCCCGCAACCTGGCGGATATCTCTGAGGTGGAGGATCTGAACGGTAGAATCCGCAAAAATGTGATGGATACCAGACGCGCCCTGACGTTTCTGATCCGCACCAAGAAGCTCTCCCCGTTGCAGCTTGATGATGTTCAGCAGATCCTGCGTGATATCGAATCACTGGACGGCCATACCTCGTTCCTGGTTGAAAAGATCAACTTCCTGCTTGATGCCACCGTCGGCTTCGTCAACATCAACCAGAACAAGGTCATATACCGCCTGACCATCCTCAGTATCATCTTCCTGCCACTCAACCTGATTGCCGGGATCGGAGGCATGTCAGAATACACAGAGATAACCAAGTCCATTCCCTGGCAGGTTTCTTACCTGGCATTCACCATCTGCATGGTGCTGATCGGCTGGATTACCTATTACGTGTTGCGGCTGTTCGGCAGCAGGAAGCGGATCAGATAAACGGATTCCTGCTGACTGGTTCCGGCTTTTGCGCCGATTGAACGGGTAAGCCCCGGTCCAGGTGCACTCTCGCTATCCGGCTTGTTGTGCGGCAGGACCAA
>CAZYMK010000251.1:0-700 GCA_964648885.1 uncultured Geobacter sp.
TGAGTAAGCCGCTTGTTCCGCTGAAGATGCTTAATACACTTGCAGACTGGTTGCAAAAAACAGCCTGAGGAGGTTGGACATGCGCTTACCTACAACGGCCCTGTTGCTCACCCTGACACTGCTGTTGCCTGCCCTGTCCCAGGCCCAACCGATCATCGTTGATCCGCAGGTACTCCAACAACTGCAGGAAACCATCCGGCAGCAGCAGCAGCAACTGCAGCTGCAGTCTGAACAGATTGCGGCCCAGGCCCGCGCCCTGCAGACCCTGCAGCAGCAGGTTCAGTCCATGCAGCAACCCGTCAGCAAACCTGAACCGGTCATTGCTGCTACAGCCCCGCACCAGCCCTCCCCTGTTCCGGTCATCACCTCCGGTAACGACAAGATCAAGCTCTCCCTCTCCGGCCAGATCAACCGGGCTGTCAACATTACCAATGACGGCGGCAGTACCAAGTTTTACCCGGTTGATAACGATGCCAGCAACAGCCGGATCCGTCTGGTCGGCACGGCCCGGATCAGTGATGATCTGACCCTGGGGACCCGCCTGGAACTGTCAATTGCCCCTGATGAGTCATCGGTGGTTTCCCAGAACAACCAGGCACCGGGGGACTATTTCAACCAGCGCTGGGCCGAGGTTTCCCTTGCCAGCAAACGATTCGGCAAGCTCTCGCTGGGCAAGGGGGATACCGCTTCAAACACAACG
>CAZYMK010000251.1:710-4719 GCA_964648885.1 uncultured Geobacter sp.
CAAAAGCGGTGACGGCCTCTCACGCCAGTCACGGCTGCGCTACGACACCCCGGCCTGGAACGGTTTCCGGCTGGCCGGTTCCCTGATCTCCAATCAACAGTCCGACATCGCACTCTACTGGGGCGGCGAGGGCTACGGCTTCAAGGCTGAAGGAGCCTTTGCCGTTGCCAACCCCAAGATCAGCAACGCCGACCTGCTCTATGACGGCTCCCTCTCGCTGCTACATACGGCCAGCGGGATCAACTTGACGATTGCAGGCGCCATTCTTGATAAAGCGGCAACGGAAGACCGCACCAACCTCTACGTCAAGCTGGGCTGGCTGGCTAACCTGACCAGCCTGGGTTATACCGCCTTCGGGGCTGACTACACCCGCTCCGAGCATGTGGCGCAAGCAGGAGACCGGGCCTGGTCCGTAGGGGCAGCCATGGTACAGGCCTTTGAAAAATGGGCAACCGAGGTATACTTCCAGTACCGGGTCTATGCCCTTGATCGGGCCAGCGGCACAGCGCCGGTCGCAAACATCAACGTCGGTACCTTTGGCGCGCGGGTAAAGTTCTGACACCGGGCTGCCCGTACCGGGGCCCCCCTTCTACTCACCATCAGAAAAGGAGAACAATCATGAAACCAATCAACCACCTGCTGATTATCTGCCTGCTGGTACTGCTCCCTGCTGCCAGCCAGGCCTTTGATGTCTCCGGCACCTACTCGAGCAGCGAAGGTGCAATAACGCTACAGCAGAACGGTGACCGGGTTGTTGGCCGCTACACCAACGACAACGGTGAGCTGACCGGACTGATGTTCGGTAACATCTTTGAAGGATTCTGGATTGAGGACAGTTCTGAACGCCGCTGTGCCACCCCTAAAAACGGACGGTACCACTGGGGACGGGCCACCTTTACCTTTGACGGCAAAGGCTTCAACGGGGGCTGGGGTCACTGTGACGAAAAGCCGATACGCTTCTGGACCGGCACACGCAGTTACGGTGGTGGCGGCCAGGGTTTTACTCCCCCACCCCCGGCAGGGAATGATCCCTTTGCCATCAGCTCCGATGCCCCCTCAATTGAAGGAACCTGGAGTTCCTCCGAAGGTGTGATCCAGTTCCGTCAGCAGGGTAACCGGGTAGCCGGTCGCTATCCCAACGACAACGGCGAGATCGTGGGCACCCTGCACAACGACACCTTGAGCGGCTACTGGATTGAGGACCACTCAGCCCAACGCTGCCCCTCTCCCAAAAATGGCCGTTATTTCTGGGGGAGGATAGAGTTTCAGTTTTCAGGCGATCGTTTTACCGGTAAATGGGGCTATTGTGACGGCCCCGTAACCGGCGGTGCCTGGGGCGGTAATCGAAAATAACCGGAAGGGTCTGCCATGCCTGCGCCAGCATCACCTGAAAACCTGACCGTTGCCTTGCTTGGCCCCAACCTGGCCAGGCATCCGGACAAGATCGTCTATCTCTGCGAAGAGGAGGCGATCAGCTACGTTCGGAACAGACAGGTAGGATCCGTGAACTGGTGCAGGATGACTGGAAACGTACACAGCATGGTGGAGGTTAGGAAAGCATGGAACTGAAGCTTAAACTTGATCCTGCCCGGATGCCGGTAGCCGTGGCCTTTGTTGAAAGCGCGGCCCGAAGCTCAGGGTTTGAAGAACGGGAGCGATCACTTGTGGCCCTGTCGGTTGAGGAGCTGTTTCTTGCGCTCTGCAGTGCCATGCCAGGCTGCGAAGTCGGGTTGAAGTTCCGTGATCTGCGCTATGCTGCCGATCTCCTGTTCCAGGTCCCCCAGCCGCCTGATTTGCGGATCTTCAACATCACCTCCCGGCCAGACCATGAAACCGAAGAAGGACTGGCAGAGATGGGGCTTTTTCTGGCTTCACGGGCCTGTGACCAGTTCAGCATCCGACAGATGGAGCTGGGGGGCTGGGAGATCATGCTGCGCAAAGAGCGCAGCTATCCTGCAGCAAACCAACCATCTCAGCCTTACCCTGCTGTCCAGACCTGGCAGCTGACCACTACCCCTGCGCCGGATGCAGTCAAGCAGTTCTCAAGTCTGATCGCCGACTCCTACGCAGCCTGCCAGTTTCCCGAGGAGTTTACCCCGCCTGGACGTCTGCTGGATAAACTGGCCAGCAACGAATACGGCATCATACTGGCGCAGGGAGAGCAGGGAAAACTGGCTGGCGGCCTGATCTGGTATGCTGACGAAGGCAGGATGGTGGCATGTTTTGGCCCCTACCTGGCAGCGCCAACAGAGCCGGAACAGCTGACTATTGCGCTCTGCGAAAAAGTGACCGAACAGTTTGGCCGCAGCAACCGTCTGGGACTGGTGCTGTATGCGCCGCAACAACCACCTGCAGCAGCAGGATTTGAGGCAGCAGGCAGCCTTGCCATACCCGGAGGGACGATCTGGACCGGCTACCGGATGTTGGCTGAGGAGTTTGGCGCCGATGCCGCTGTTGCGGCTGAACTAGTGCCGTTCTACACCAACTGGTGCAGCAGCATGGCCCTGGCCAGAAACATCCGCGCCTATCAGGATGACGGTGAAACCGGCAACGGCCTGACCCTGTTTGCAACCAGGCTCAACCGTTCAACCGGCATGGCCCGCCTTACCCCGCTGCTGGTGGGACGGGATGCAGAGGCAGTACTTGAAGAGCATCTGCAGCTACTGGATCAGGAGCAGTTCAGCGCAATCTACTGCACCGTTGACACCGGACGCCCCTTTGATGCCCTGCTGGTTCCGCACCTGCTGAAGCGCGGCTTCACCCCCCGGATGCTGGTACCCTGGGGTGGAACCGGCGACCTGATGCATCTCTACCGGGCCAGGGGCAGCCGATGAACCTCTGCAACCTTGAGGCGCTGGTACCGCAGTATGTGCGGCAGTTTGAGGCCTACATCCCCTCGCCGCCGGATGATGAACTACAGCGGATGTTCAGCTGCTCTTGCCTGATCAGGATGAACAACAATGAAAATCCCCTGGGGCCTCCAGCAGCAGCAGCAGCATTCCTCAGATCATTCGATCCGGCAATGGTTTCCCGCTACCCCAGCGGAGACTGTAGTCCATTGCGGGCCAAACTGGCTGACTATCTGGGGGTTACACCGCCTCAGGTTATTATGGGCAACGGCGCGAACGAGGTAATCGCCTTTGTGATCAAGGCGTTCTGCCAGCAGGGAGACAATATTGTAACTGCTGACCGCACCTTTGCGGTCTATGAATGGATTGCCCGTTTTTCCGGTGTTGATGCACGGCTGGCGCCGCTTGCTGATTTCGGGTTTGATGAAGAAGGCTTACTGGCACGGGTTGACAGCCGCACCAAACTGGTCTTTATCTGCAATCCCAACAACCCCACCGGAACCTGGTGGAGCAAGGACCGGCTGATCCGTTTTATGGAGCGGCTGGGGCCGGATCATATCGTGGTGCTGGATGAGGCATATGCTGAATTCATGGACCAGCCGGACTACCCGGACGGCATCTCGCTGCTGTCCCGTTTTCCCAACCTGATCATCTTCCGCACCTTTTCCAAGATGTACGGCTTGGCAGGCTTAAGAATCGGCTATCTGGTGGGCACCGAACAGATCACGGATATTGTCCGTAAAACCGCCATTGTTTACTCGGTCAACACCCTTGCCCAATCAGCAGCCCTGGCTGCACTGGGGGATCAGACCTTTATCACTGCCACCCGCAGCCTCGTCAAGGAAGGGCAGCAGATGCTGGCAGCGCAGTGCGCTGAGCTGAAATTGCCGATACTGACCAGCGACTGCAACTTTGCCATGATCAAGCTGCCGTTCAGCGACACTCTGGCCTATCGCCTGCTGATGCAGCAGGGGTATATGGTACGAACCATGACCGGATTCCGTTTTCCCGGCTGGATCAGGGTCAGCAGTGCCGACCGCGATGCCATGCAGGGGTTCTGCACTGCCCTGTCACGACTGATCCATTCCCGCACTGACCAGAGCCCGCTGGCAAAGGTGTATAGTGTCGCCAGATAACGCACCGTGGCACTATCCAGCCGT
>CAZYMK010000252.1:0-4709 GCA_964648885.1 uncultured Geobacter sp.
TTGCAGTAAGGGGAATGCTACCCCTCGCGCAATGCGTCGACGATGTTGAGCCTGCTTGCGCGCAGGGCTGGAATGATCCCGCCCAGAAACCCCATGCCCATTGAAAAAAACAGTGACTTCAGCACGATATCGGTGGTCAGGGTGAACGAAAAGGCCAGTTCGGAAAAGGTCTGCCAGTTCATGGTGGAGATGGTTATCAACTGCATCCATGACGCCATGGCAATGCCGCTGATTCCGCCGATCAGGCCCAGCAGCAGCGATTCGGCGATAAAGGCTACAAGGATGCCGGACTTCTGAAACCCCAGGGCACGCAGGGTGCCAATTTCCGACACACGGTTTGCAACGGCGGCCGACATGGTGATCAATGCGCCGATGACCGCCCCCAGTGAAAAGATGACCGTAAGGGTGATACCGAGAATCCGGATGAACTGCGCCATGGCCTCGGACTGGTCACGATAGTAGCGGGTCTCGCGACGCAACTCAACGGTCAGGCGCGGTTCTGATTCAAGACGCTCCTTCAACCGGCCAAAGGCAGCTGAATCTGCCAGCCGGAAGGTGACGGACGAATAGCTCGGCCGGCGGAAGGCCTGCATGATCTGGTCAACGTCCCCCCAGACTTCGGAACTGAAGCCGGTGGCGCCGGCATCGAAGATACCGACCACCTGCCATTCACGCTGTGCAAAGCGCAACTGTCCCCCCAGCCCCACCCCGCTGAACCGCTTGGCAATGCTGCTGCCCACCATGATCTCGGTGGAGCCCGGACGGGGCATGCGCCCCTCCTGCAGGGAGATCTGCCGGCGCAGCAGCAGCGAATGCCGGTTGATCCCCCTGATGACTACGTTCGAGGGTTTGTTGGTGCCGCGCTTGATCAGGCCGATCGGCACCACCAGTTCACGGGTCACCAGCGGTATGCCGTCGGGTCCGCCGGCGACCTCGGGCTGTGTCTCAAGCAGGGCTGCCTGATCACGGTCAATGCCGCTTTGCATCTCCGAACCGGCACCTTTGCGGGTAGCGATCACGTTCTGATCCGAGCCGGTATCCACCAGGGTCTTCTCCAGACCGGTCGACAGCATCAGTACGGCAGCGAACACGAATACCACCAGCGCCATGCCGCCGGCAGTCAAAAAGGTGGTCAGCCGTCTCGTCAGCAGGTTGCGCCACGAGTAGTAGAGCGGTATCCGCATCAGCCGATCCTCCGCAGGCCGTCTGCCACTCTGATCCTGACCGCACGCCAGGCCGGGAAGATACCGGCCACCGTGCCGACCAGCAGCGACAGCAGCAGATCGAGCCAGATGGTCCCATGCTCCACCAGAAAAACCGGAAAGAACTGATCCAGCTTGGCGGCAAAAGCGGCAGCCACCGGGAAGGTCAGTGCAATGCCGAGTAGACAGCCGGTCAGTGCGATCAGCAGCGACTCTCCAAAGATCATGCCGCATATATGCCACCAGCCGAACCCCATCGCCTTGAACACCGCGTATTCGCCGATCCGCTCCCGCGCGGTCATGGCCATGGTGTTGGCGGCCACGGCCATGATAATGACGATCACCAGGTACGAGACGATTCTGATGGCCACCACGATCGCTTCGGTCATGGCTATGAATGAGAGCTGAAACGCCTTCTCGGTCTCGGTCAGGGTCTCCGCCAGTGAGTTTTTGAACAGCGTGTCCACGGCCTGCGCCACCGGCGCCGCCTGGGTGGGATGGACGACCTCAATCAGAAAGATGCCCACCTGGTCGCTACGACGGGGCATCTGTTTTCGTATGCTTTCATTGAGATAGTTCCAGTGAAAAAAGAACTGCCCCTCATCGGTTGACGGCTGCTTGCCCCGATAAATCCCCCGCAGGGTGAACTCCCAGTTGCCGGGGAAGATGGTGCCTTTCAGCGTAACGGAGTCGCCGATCTTCCAGCCGTGCCGTTCGGCTAGCTTGCGTCCGGCTACGCATCCCTTGCGGTCATGCACAAAGGAACGCAGTTCTGTTTCATCCAGTATGAATTCCGGGTACATGGCCAGATAACTGGCCGGTTCGATGGCGAAATTGGGAAAGAAGTTCTTTTCCGTAATATAGACGCCGCCGAACCAGTTGGCGTAGGAGACCCCCTTGACGCCGTCCAGCTGGCGGATGCGCTCCTTGTAGGCTATAGGCAGGGAAAATACCAGGGAAATGGAGTTGCGTGAGATCAGCCGGGTTGCCGATGAGGCATCAGCACCGGCATACCAGGCAGCAACCACGGTCTGCAGCAGGCCGAAGGAGAGGATGGCAACGGCAATGCCGGCTACAGTCAGCAGGGTACGCAGTTTGTGACGGAAGAGATTGCGGAAAAGGAGCTTGAGGACGAACATCAGAGTGCCGGGCCAGGACCGCCGGCCTCCTGTGCAGGTGACAGCAGCAACCCTTTCTCAAGATGCAGCAGCCGTCTGGCACGCTCTGCTGCACGAGGGTCATGGGTCACCATGATGATGGTCTTGTTGAAGGAGCGGTTGAGTTGTTCCATCAGCTGCAGAATCTCTTCGGCAGAGACCCGGTCAAGATCGCCGGTGGGTTCGTCCGCCACCAGCAGCGACGGGTCAGTGACGATGGCCCGGGCAATGGCCACCCGCTGCTGTTGTCCGCCGGACAGCTCCGAGGGTCGATGCTCCATCCGGTCGGCAAGCCCCACCACGCTTAAGGCGGTTGCCACATGTTCGTGCCGTTTACGGCGGGACATGGAGGTCAAAAGCAGTGGCAGCTCAACATTTTCAAAGGCGGTCAGCACCGGGATCAGGTTGTAGAACTGGAAAATGAAACCAACCTGTCCGGCGCGCCAACGAGCCAGTGAGCTATCGTCAAGCCTGGTCAGATCCACGCCGTTCACCAGGATGCTGCCGCTGTCAGCCTGATCAATACCGGCAATCAGGTTCAAAAGGGTACTCTTGCCCGAACCGGATGGCCCCATCAGGGCCAGGAATTCACCTTCGGCAATATCGAAACTGATCTCTTCCAGCACCGGAATGATCTGACTGCCACGACGGTAGGACTTGGACAGCGAGCGAATTGATACCAGCGGGCTGCTCATCGGTCCTTCACCACTACCTTGGTGCCGTCCTTGACCTTGTCAAGGGGACGCAAAACCAGCTGCACGCCATTGGCTACTCCCTCAACGACAACCAAATCACCCAGCTTCTGCCCGACACTGACAGGCTGACGCCGGGCCCTGCCATCCTTGATCACCAGCACTGCGGCGTCCTTGCCGTTGCCGATAACGGCAGCAGCCAGTACGGCACGGCGAGGTTTCTGGTCGTCGGCGCTCGCCTGACGAGAGAGAAAAGCTACTTTGGCGCTCATTTCGGGCAACATCCGGGGATCGGGTTCCAGAAAGCGGACCTTGACCATCACTGACGCCTTGGTGCGGTCAGCCGTGGGAACAATGGTATGCACCACACCCCGCAACCGTACGCCGGGCAGGGCATCCAGGGTTACTTCACAGGGTTGGCCGGTGCTGACCTGTGAAAGGCTGGATTCGGAGACATCCGCCTCCACCTGCAGGGATGAGAGGTCGGCAAGGGTGACCACCGCTGATTTGGAGGTGGCTGCCGCCCCCAGCGGCGTAATGATATCACCCACATCGGCATTTTTGGTCAGCACCACACCGTTGAAAGGGGCGCGAATCCGGGAGTACTCATAGGCGGTCTCGGCGCCGCGGATTGCTGCGGCCGTACTATCTACCTGTGCAGAAGCGGCCCGGACGCCTGCCACGGCCCGACGATGGCGCGCCTCGGCAAGGTCGTAGTCGGCGCGGGCAACGATCCCCTGGGCAATCAGCTCACTCTGGCGGCGAAAGGCCCGTTCTGCGTCATCCTGTTCAGCTTTGGCCTGCTCGACAAGCGCCTCGGCGTTATGCCGCGCCGCGCTGGCCTGTTCGAGCGAGGCTGCCAGATCCTGGTTTTCCAGACGGGCCAGTACCTGGCCGGCCGTGACCCGACTCCCCTCCTCCACACCGAGCCATTCCAGCCGACCGGTGATTTTGGAGGCCACGGCTGCCTTGCGTTGCGCCACCAGATAGCCGCTTGCGTTCAACACGGTAAAACCCTGGGTCGGGTAGACCGTGGCAACGGCGGTGGTCTCCACCGTGACGCCGCGGTTACGCAGCCCGTATACAACAATAATCACGATAAGCGCCAGGAAGGGAATGGCGATCAGCCAGAAGCGCCGCCTGCGGGGTGATTCAGTGAACAGCGTGTCTTTATCTATGCGCAGCTTATCAAGGGGAGTGCTCATGGTCAGGTCCGTTCTCGAAGATTCACCGTGACTATACCACAAAAAGTCATGGGACGGGGATTGAAGGAAAATCAGGGATATCTCCGCCATTTCTATTGCTTTCTTCTGGCCTTCTGGCATACCGTACCAACCTATGCCTCGCATTTGCCCACACCATATCACTCAGCGTGGCAACAATCGAGCCACGGTGTTTTTCGATGATGAAGATCGACAGACATATCTGAACCTGCTCCGGAATTTTTATGTGATGAAGATGAAGATAGTGTAGCGTCTATCCGTCGCGCAACCCGAACCGGTCGCCCATTTGGGTCGGAACAGTTTGTCGATAAGCTGGACTTCGGCTGAACCAGGTATTACGGCTACGAGCGCCGGGAAGGCCTCGGAAAACGGGGTAGTGTCCGTACGCAGTAACAGTTGAATATCTAACGGGTTAAAGTCCCGTCCGGGGAATTA
>CAZYMK010000253.1:0-2732 GCA_964648885.1 uncultured Geobacter sp.
GTATAGGTCAGAGCATTCATAATTATCGCCTCCTTGGTGAGTATGTACACAACATAGTACATACTGGTAAAAAACAAGTAAATCCATCAAAGCGCAACAGCGGTGAACCCGATGTGCTCTCAGCCGTTGCCGCGACAAGGACGAATATGAAAAAGCTTTTGCTGAAGGCGGCACAATCGCTTCTCTGTCTGCTGGTTGTCCTGCTCTTTGCCGGATGCGGCAACAGCTATTACCACGGACCGGTGACCGCCCACTTCGATGGCCGGAAATTTAATAACCCCTGGGCGCCGATGCCCGAACGCTTCGTGGACTTCCTCAAGTGGCGTCTGACGGCTGATCGCGGCGCGTGGCCCGAGTCCGTCCCGGTTACCCCCTCAAAACCTCCGGTGAGGGTTCCCGACAACACCCTCCGGGTGACCTATGTCGGGCATGCCACCGTGCTGCTGCAAACTCAGGGTTTGAACATTCTGACCGACCCGATCTGGTCTGAGCGGGCCAGCCCCTTTAGCTTTGCCGGACCGAAGCGGGTCGCCGCCCCCGGTGTCCGGTTCGAAGATCTCCCTCCCATCGACGTGGTGTTGGTGAGCCACAACCATTACGATCACCTGGACCTGCCGACGCTCGAGCGCCTGTTCAAGGCTTTCAACCCCCTGGTGCTGGCCCCTCTTGGCAACGATGCCACCATTCTTGGGGCCATCCCCGGCATGCGGGTCAAAGTGCTGGATTGGGGGGAGAGCTTTGAGCTGAACGGCCAGGTGCGCTTTACGCTCGAACCGATGCAGCACTGGTCGGCCCGCAGCCTCTTTGACCGGCGTGAAGCCCTGTGGGGTGCTTTTGTGGTCGAGGCTCCGGGTGGTCCCATCTATTTCCTGGCGGATGCCGGCTATGCGAAAGCCTTGTCCAAACAGTTCGTTGCCAGGTATGGAACCCCCCGGTTCAGTCTGTTGCCGGTTGGGGCCTACGAGCCGCGCTGGTTCATGCAGTATGCCCACATGACCCCCGCCGAGGCGGTGCAGACCTACCTCGACCTTGGGAAAGGCTACGCAATGGGGACCCAGTATGAAGTCTTCGCCATGGCTGACGAAGCTTATGACGCTCCACGCCAGGCACTTTCGGAAGCCCTGCAGGCCAAGGGGGTCGACCGGGAGCGGTTTCTGCTTCCCGTGGTAGGCGGCTGGTTCACGGTGCCGCCGCGCTGATCTTCAGACGGGTTCGCCCGTATCTGCAAAAATGTTATCAGTGTGACAGCGACACCTGCAACATCCATCAAAAGAGGTGAACATTAGAAGTGGCTTGGGGTCTTGAAGTAGTGTTTTCTGTCGAATCTTGTCTTAAAAGCTTGCCTTTCAAGACCTGGCCCCATTCCTTCCCTGGTTCCGGCGTTGTATGCAAAATTTAAAAACAGGGTAAAAGCGGGGTGACACCACACCCGTTCCGTTGCCTCACAACCTCGCACTTCATCAGAATCAGATTGACAAACATGGCTTCATTTATCATCGTAACCCGAATTTTCTGATTTAATTTCGCTGCCGACTGCAACTGTTTAACCTGGATTTGTCACCCGCTTCTGATGGAGGATTGGTATGACTACGGTACAACTACAACGTCAAAAAACAGGTGAACTGATACCACAGGAGACTATTGAGGGTGTGACAGATGCCATTGCTGAAAACTTCAAGCCTGAAAAGATCATCCTTTTTGGTTCTTATGCCTCTGGTTTCCCTACACCTGATAGCGACCTTGATCTTTTGGTGGTGATGGATTCTGATCAGCCTCGGTATAAACGATCCGTTCCTATTCGTTTGATGTTTACCCCGGTGCCTTGTGCTATGGATATTCTGGTGTACACACCTGATGAAGTAAAAAAATGGAATGGCGCAACCAACCACATTGTGACTGAAGCCCACTTGAGCGGGAAGGTTATCTATGACCGCAGATCATGAATTTGCCTTGGAATGGATCAGAAAGGCAGAGCATGATCTTGAATCTGCCCTGCTCCTGATTACAAAAGAGAATCTGTACGATTCAGTCTGTTTTCATTGTCAGCAGCTGGCTGAAAAATCCATCAAGGCTTTGCTGACCTACCATTCCATCCGCTTTAAAAAGATACATGATCTTGATTTGTTGCTGGATCTCTTGAATGATTCAGATTTCAACAGCTACAGGAGCTATGCCCTGATCCTGAATTCATATGCTGTGGAGACGCGCTACCCTGGCGAGTATTGTGAGCCTGAGCATGCAGATGCAGAGGAAGCCCTTCGTATAGCCTCAGAAATGTTTGGGCTTGCAAAGAGAAAACTCGGGGTGCAAACGGGCTGACACCATACCCGTTCCGTTGCTTCACAACCAACAGCCGCCCCGGAGTTGAATCCTTGGGGTGGTTTTTTTGGGCTTACGCCGCCATTCATCAGAGTCAGATTCATGATGTTACTTGGTTTATTGGTTATAAACAGCTTTTTTCCGGGATAAGAGGAGATCACCATGGATCTGCAGCATACCCGTACCATCATCCTGAACACAGGTACTCCCGAGCAGAAACGGCAGGAGATCCGTGACTACTTTCACGCCACCTTTACCCTTGATGAAAAGCTGTACGAAACCCTGCGCCATGAGCAGACCTACTACCTGCGGGCCGACCGGTTGCGACACCCGCTGATTTTCTACTACGGCCATACTGCCACCTTCTTCATCAATAAACTGACCATTGCACGGGTGATCACCCGGCGGATCAA
>CAZYMK010000253.1:2832-4705 GCA_964648885.1 uncultured Geobacter sp.
GGCGAACCGCCTGCCAACAGCCTGCTGCCGGTTTCCGCTGGCACTGTCCGTCTGGGCAAACCCAAGGACCATCCCCTGTATGGCTGGGACAATGAGTATGGCACCCATCAGGCTGATGTTCCGGAATTCAAGGCATCATGTCTGCTGGTGTCCAACCGTGAGTATCTCTCATTTGTGGAGGCTGGCGGCTATGCCGATCCTCAGTGGTGGACCGAGGAAGGCTGGAACTGGCAACAGTTCAAACAGGCTGCATATCCCCTGTTCTGGGTTAAGACTGCTGATGGCTGGAAGCTCCGTACCATGGCTTCCGAGATACCACTGCCCTGGAACTGGCCGGTGGAGGTCAACTATCTGGAGGCCAAAGCTTTTTGTAGCTGGAAGTCGGCACAGACCGGCCTGCCAATCCGCCTGCCCAGCGAAGATGAATGGTACCGGCTGTACGACAGCTGCAACCTGCCGGATCAGCCCTGGTGGGATAGTGCTCCGGGCAACATCAACCTGGAATACGGGGCTTCACCTTGTCCGGTTGACCGTTTTAAAACAGGCAACTTTCACGATGTCATCGGCAATGTCTGGCAATGGACCGAGACACCGATCTACCCGTTCCATGGCTTTGAGGTGCATCCCTGGTATGATGATTTTTCCACCCCCACCTTTGACACCCGCCACAACCTGATCAAGGGCGGCTCCTGGATCTCCACCGGCAATGAGGCCACCCGTGATGCCCGTTATGCCTTCCGCCGACATTTTTTTCAGCATGCCGGGTTCCGCTATGTTGAAAGCAACGCACCGGTACTGATCCATGATAACCAGTATGAAACCGACTCACTGGCTGCCCAGTACTGTCATGCCCACTACGGCCCGGATCAGCTCGATGTGCCAAACTTTCAGAAGCGTTGTGCAGAGATCTGCCTGAAAGCTATGGAGGGTCGCCAAATGGGCCATGCCCTTGACCTGGGGTGTGGTGTTGGTCGGGCAAGTTTTGAACTGGCAAAAGGGGGCTTCAACCAGGTAACCGGACTGGACTTCTCTACCCGTTTCTTTCGTCTTGCAGCCAGGATGCAGGAAGAGGGAACGCTACGCTATACCTTTCCGGAAGAAGGGGAGATTGTCTCCTTCCATGAGGTTACCCTGACTGACGTTGGTCTTGATTCTGCCCGAGACCAGGTGCAGTTCTTTCAGGCTGATGCCTGTAATCTGCCTGATAAATTCTGCGGTTATGATCTGGTGCTGGCTGCAAATCTGATTGATCGGCTCTATTCACCACGCCGTTTCCTAAGCACCATCCACCAGCGGATAAACCGGGGCGGGCTGCTGGTGATCAGTTCACCCTATACCTGGCAGGAACAGTTTACAAAAAAAGAAGAGTGGCTGGGTGGCTACCGGGAAGCTGGGGAGCCGGTTTGGGGACTGGATGGCCTGAAGGCAGCACTGCTGCCCCGATTCAGGTTGTTGGAAGAGCCACAAAACCTGCCGTTTGTGATCCGTGAAACCAAGCGTAAATTCCAGCACACACTAGCTGAGCTAACCGTCTGGGAACTGTGCTGATGTTTCATTTTGACGACCAGATAGATCGACGCAACACAGCCAGTGAAAAGTGGGACCGTTATGGTGGACGAGACATCATACCGCTCTGGGTGGCAGACATGGACTTCCGCTCACCGCCACCAGTTATCGAAGCATTGCATAAACGGATTGAACACGGAGTATTCGGCTATAGCGGACCACCCGCTGAGCTGGTTGAAACCGTTGTCGCACTGTTTTTCAGGGAGTACCGTTGGCAGATACAACCGGAATGGCTGGTCTGGCTGCCGGGTCTGGTCTGTGGTCTGAACGTGGCCTGCCGGGCAGTGGGACAGACCGGCGATGCCGT
>CAZYMK010000254.1:0-4687 GCA_964648885.1 uncultured Geobacter sp.
GTCATGGCCTCGGTGGTCTTGACCTCAAGAATCTGATTGAGACTCTCCGGTACGGCCAGAGTTACCAGCCCTGAACCGCTGCGGACGGCACTATTGGCAGCCAATGCTGCAGCACCGGTCTTTCCCGGCGAACCGGCAATGATCAGACAGTGGCCAAAATGGCCTTTGTGGGCCTGGCGGTCACGTCGTTTTACCAATGGTGTCATCAGTCTTTCATTTAAAAAGTCATAGCCAGTGGCATCGTTCAGCAATTGTGGGGGGATGCCGATATCGACAATTACCAGACGGCCGACCATGTCTGCTGCAGGATACAACACATGACCCAGTTTGGCTGCGGCAAAGGTGACGGTCAGGTTGGCGCGTACGGCAGTGCCCAGGATTCTGCCGGTGGTACCGTGCACACCGGTGGGGATATCAACCGCCACCACCTTGGCCGGTGATGCATTGATCAGCTCGACTGCCTCAAGGTAGATCCCCTGCAGGTCGTTCCGCAGGCCGGTACCCAGCAGGGCATCAACCAGCAGGTCTGCCTGCAGCAGGTCGTCGGCATGCTTTTCGGTGATTTCACCTTCATCAGGGCAGAAGCTGAGGATTTCCTCAGGCAACAGCACCAGGTTGGTCAAGGCATCTCCGTGGATCGCCTCTTGTTCCGCAAGGACAATCACCAGTACCTGCCAGCCTTTTTCCAGCAGATAGCGGGCTATCACGTAGCCGTCGCCGCCATTGTTGCCTTTGCCGGCCAGGATCACCACCTTCTTGCCTGAACGGGTGCCGTAGGCCGCCAGGATATGATCGGCGCATCCTTTTCCTGCCAATTCCATCAACTCCCGACCCGGGATGCCGTACTCCTCAATGGCGCGGCGGTCCAGCTCCTGCATGGTATGGGCGGTAACAATCTTCATGGCGCCTCCAGGATAACAAATGCAATGGCATGGCCGCCGTCATGGGATAATGACAGCTGCACGGTCAATCGGCCCCGTTCTGCAACCAGCTCCTGCGTCCTGCCGGACAGGTGTAGCGATGGTTTACCCAGCTTATCATTCCGCACCTCCATTTCAACCCAGGAGAGTCCGTCCCGCAGGCCGGTACCCAGTGCCTTGACAAAGGCCTCCTTGGCGGCAAAACGCGCTGCCAGACAGGCTGCGCTCTGCTTGCGGGCCAGGCAGTACTGCTGCTCGTGTGCGGAAAAGAGCCGATCCAGCAGCGGCTGATTGCCTTGATCCAGAAACCGCTGGATACGGGCGATTTCGACCGTATCAACCCCGATGCCGATGATCATGGTCTGATTTCCGCCGGAAACCACTGCTGAAGCGTCTGTTTGAGCCGGGTAAACGCAGCATCAACACAGCGGTCAATGCTGACACGTTGTGCAACGTTCAGATAGATTGAGGATGATCGAGCCTTTTTAACAGTACGCAAGGCCTGTTCCAGGGCAGATTTCGGATCGGCTGGTTTAATTTGTCCGTCAGCTACAAAGCTCTTCCGGTGTAACCAGGTTCGCAAATCAGGAGACTTGCCTTGCCACCCCAGGATACTGTCCAGCTGTGGCGACCGGCTCCATATCCATGCCTCCAGCTCAGGATCGATCACGACAGCCCGCGCCCTGTCTTCCCAGCCGCTGTCCGAGAGTCTTGCTTCGATGACTGCTTCCAGCAGTTCTCGGCTTTTTGTCTCCTGTCCACAACCATCACGATCCAGAATAACCAGTGCATAATGATACTGGCGAGTGAAGGGTTTAAGGAAATCATGGCTGCGGTGCAGACAGCCTGGGTCATTTTCCGGATGAACGAGGTAGTCTACCGACAGACTGCGGATGCCAAGCGAGTCAGTTCGGGAAAGTATTCCCTTCAGGGCATACTCCATGTTCCTGTCTGCCGTCAGTACGACGAGATCTTTTAGAGGAGCAGGCCCGTTCATCCCAGCACACCGCCTGCAAAGAGTACTCCCAGATTGGTCTCCCCCTGCCACTCACGCAGTGCCGGATGTCTGTTGCCTGACACAATATCAGTAGCACCTTCTTGCGTCTTGGCAAAACAGAGTACCTGTTCAGGCTCAACCATACTCAGCACGACCGGAGAATGTGATGCCAGAAGGATCTGGGCATCGTACACCGATGAAAGAGACTGGAACATGGTCTCAACGGCACGCGGATGGATACCGTTTTCCGGTTCCTCAATCAGATAGACGCCGGTGAAGTCAGGAATATAGGCCGGAAGGGTCAGGGCCAGCAGTCGCAAGGTGCCGTCTGATGCCATCCATGAAGGGACTTCCAGTCCGCCTTGATAACAAAGTACCAGATAGCGATGTTTGTCATCAGGACGTTCAATGGTACGTATCTTTTCCAGATCAGGCAATGCTGTTTTCAGGTGTTCAATCCAGCTCTCATAATTATCGGGATGTTTTTTTTGCAGGCCGTCAATTACCCACGGAAGGTTGGAACCGTCGGGCTTGAATCCACGTTGCTGGCCTGGCGGGCTGGCCCTGCGGATAAGCAGGCTGTTCAGGACAACTGGTTGAACTCCCTCAATCAACAGTTTTTTCAACCAACTTGAAACAGGAAACTTTGATTCATCCTCAGGCAGGTTGCCCAGCGCCGACTTGCGAGGTCCAAGCTTGAACGAAGGTGCCCAGCCTTTGCCATGCTCCTGATACACCTCGGAATAAAAAGTGTCATTGCCGCCTGAAACCTTGTTGATGACGGTTTGCGTGCTTTTGATCTCCTTCGTAGTAATCAGCGTATCCGGGGATTGCTGCCAGGCAGGGAAAAGGGTTCGTTGTTCAGATAGTCCCCCACCATCATCCTGCTGTTTTTTTAACAGCACCTTTTCAGACTGAATGACGATCTCTTCAGTTGTCGGTTCGATGCCAAGGGCAACTTCATAACGGACTACCGAGAAAGCCTTGTCTCCAAGCAACTGGCGGCGCTCCTCGGGAATGGCTGCTTCAATGGCCAGTTCAAATCCATTACTGGTGCGTCCCCATACAAGATCCTGGAAATTTTGCGTTCGTTCACCAATTGCCGCTTCAAGCCCATCGGATACCAGTTGCCCAAGAAAAGCAATAACATCAAGAAAGGTTGTCTTGCCGCTGGCATTGGGGCCTACCAAGACATGAAACGGCCCCAGTTCCTGTCTGATGTAGCGCAGGCAGCGAAAGTTTTTTGCCTCGATAAGGGTGATCATGATTTCATTTTGCCTTTGTAAACCTTACTGTGCTCTGCGGAAACCCCAGTATAGAGTTGTGTACAATACAGATTGGTTACGCGAAGTTTTGCTTAATTGCCTCTACCATCAGAGTAAACGACGGCTGAATCTCGCCCAAAGTGCTGGGCTTTGTAAGGCGCAAAAATTACTGAGGGCTATTCAAAAAGTAAAACGCCCTCTTAATGTCTCGACTGCAGGTGAAATTGTCGGGGTTTGATCCACATTTTGCCTTTTAGCCCGCCCGCTTCGGCAAGCAGGTGCTCTCTCGTTTCACGCACCTCGGTAACAACAGGGTCTTGAATTGCCATGTTCAGCTCCTTTCCACCAACTCTTGCGAGGTTCACCCCTGCCGGATCAGCGCCACCATCTCACGCACGGCCCGACCCAGCCCCACCAGGGTGGCCCGGGCAATAATGCTGTGGCCGATGTTGAATTCGTCGATGCCGGATAGCTTGGCGAGCGGTATAATGTTGACGTAGTTCAGGCCGTGACCGGCATGGACGGTCAACCCCAGTTCATTCCCCAGGGTGATGGCTTCACGTATGGCGGCCAGTTCATGGCGGCGCTCTGATTCGCTGCGGGCCTCGGCGTAGCGGCCGGTGTGGATCTCGATCGCTTCGGCGCCGCTCTGTTGAGCTGCCCTGATCTGCTCCGGGTTGGGATCTACAAACAGGCTGACAATGATACCGGCCTGCTGGAGTGCCTGTGCCGCCGTTTGCACTGTTTGAAAGGTGGCGATGACGTCAAGCCCCCCTTCGGTGGTCAGTTCCTGTCGTTTTTCCGGCACCAGGGTGCATTGCTCCGGCTTGACCTGGCAGGCAATCCCTACCATTTCGTCAGTGGCAGCCATTTCAAGGTTCAGCTTGGTCTGGACGGTCCTGTGCAGGATCTCCAGATCACGATCCTGGATATGGCGGCGGTCTTCCCTCAGGTGGATGGTGATCCCCTCGGCTCCGGCCAGCTCACCGATTGCTGCTGCTGTTACCGGATCAGGTTCAGTGCCGCCCCGTGCCTGGCGTACGGTGGCAATATGATCAACGTTTAAACCGAGTTTTGCCATGTTCGTTACTTCTCCCCCAGCTGTTGTTTGACCAGATCGGCGATCTCGTTGGCCCAGGTGGTGATCTCGTACTTGTCCTGCCCTTCAAGCATGATCCGCAGCAGCGGCTCGGTACCGGAATAGCGGATCAGCACTCGGCCTTCATTGCCCAGCTTCTGCTCTACATCGTGAATTGCTTTGGCCACGCTGGGTAGGGTCATGATGTCTTTACGCTCCCTGACACGGGTATTGACCAGTACCTGAGGCAGCGGGATCATGACCTCAGCCAGCTCAGAGAGCGGTTTGTTGGTACGTCGCATGACTGCCAGCAGTTGCAGGGCGGCTAGTACGCCGTCACCTGTGGTGTTGTGTTCCAGGAAGATCAGGTGACCTGACTGCTCTCCGCCGAGAGTATACCCCCCTTTGCGCATCTCTTCCACCACAT
>CAZYMK010000255.1:0-265 GCA_964648885.1 uncultured Geobacter sp.
AGCATTGACCACAACAGGTATACCGTAGGCAAGACAGTCAAGAACGGTGCCGGAGGTCTCGCCACGGGTTGCATGGCGTAATTGGACCGCCATATCGGCAACGGCCAGCCACTGACGATAGGTGCCGATGTCTGCAAAGCCGGTTACCCTGATTCTGGTCACCCTGTTTGCTGTCTGAATACGTTGTTGCAGCTCTTTGCCGTAAGCAGTTTCAGGAAGCGCCCCCACAAAGACCAGTTGGCAGCGTGGGTCAGCTGCAAGGGGG
>CAZYMK010000255.1:427-3741 GCA_964648885.1 uncultured Geobacter sp.
CTGCCATACCAATCTTCTGCCAGCTGTATGACAAAATCTGAATGGACAATAATGCCAGCTGCTTGCTCCAGCGGCTCCAGGTTGCAGGGGTATATCCAGGGGAGTTCATCCTGCCCATGCCGGGCTGCGTGTAAAAAAGGCATTACCCCATGGCTGTAGCAGAGGGCGTTCTGAAATGCGCCGGGCAGGGTACCGGTACCGGTCAGCCATGAATAGAGCCCCCCCAGGAAAAAATCATGCAGGACCAGAATGCCGGGATGATCGGCAAGCAGAGGCAACTGCCAGGCATGAAAGGAAGAATTGCCGAGATGATAGAGAATCCGGTCAAACGTACCGGCATGTTCTTCAAACCAGGCAGGGGAGTGGATTGGAAAATTGGCAAGCAGCCAGGGGCTGTCAACCGTCTTCGGCTGTTCGGTGATCAACGTCAGATCATAATAGCGGGCCAGTTCAGGGATCAATTCGGCGCTGTAATCGGCAATACCGGTCTGCTGTGGAGGCAGGGGTGAAATATAGGCCATCCGGAGGTTACGCGGCAGGGCCACCGTTACCCGTTTTTCTGCCCGGTTCCGTTCATGACAGGCCTCAAAGGCTTCAAGGGTGATGGCCGCCGTCGCATCCCACGTAAAGCGTCGCGCCTGCTGCAGTCCGTGGCGGCTCAATTCCTGCCTGAACCCGGCATCATTGAGCACAGCAGTCATCTTGTCCGCAATTGCCTGGGGACGGGCCGGATCAAAAAGGGCGTCGGAACGGCCGATGACTTCCGGGATGCTGCTGGCAGCAGCCCCGATGACCGGCGCACCGCAGGCCATTGCTTCCAGGGCAGGCAGGCCGAATCCTTCATGAAACGAAGGAAAGACAAACAGGCTGCAGGCGTTATACAGGCAGACCAGGCTCTCGTCATCAACATAGCCGGTCAGCCGCAGCTCATGTTCGTCGAGTCCCTGCTGTCGTCCAAGCCCGGTCAGGCGTATGCGGTCAATCTCCTGGATACTGCAGACAATCGCCAATTGGTGCCGTTGCCGTAACCTGGCGGGGAGCAGTGCATATGCCGTGATCAACCCCTCGATATTCTTGCGGGGATCTATGCCGCCGGTATACATGATAAAGGGGCGGGTAAGTCCGTACTGATGCAGCACCGGCTGCAGCGGCGTCTGCGGGGCAAGGGGCCTGAACCGCGGATCAACCCCGGCTCCGATGGCGACGACCCGATCAGCCGGTATGGCAAGCGTCTCCAGCGCCTCACGGCGGGATGACTCCGAGATGGCCAGCAGCAGACCGGCGCGTTTCAGCGCCTGTACCTTGCGCAGATAGGCGTTCCGAAACAGGGGCTGCGGCTCAAGGTACTGCCTGGGGTTCAAAAGCGGTATCAGATCGTACAGGGTTACGGCGGTTGGGGGTGTGGTCATCGGCAGCCCCACCGAGGTAACGGCATTATCTCCCCAGCCTTCAAAGAGGCTGGATATATGCACCATATCAGGGGCCAACCCGGCCAGAAAATCCTCCCTGATCAGTTCCGCAGCCCTGGTCCGCCAGGCATTGGCCGGAATATGCTCGGCCACCGGCAGGGCGCTGTTCATGGCCAGCCAGAACTCATGATGTGCACCGCCCCGGCGGACCAGTTCAAGGGCAAGGGCATGGCTGTAACGCCCGATACCCCGGAGACGGTTCCCTGCCTGTATACCTTGCAGATCCAGCGCTATCCGCATGGTTTTGTATCCCTTTCACCCAGCGCATGCTGTTCTGCCAGGACCCTGCACAGCTGGCGGCGTACCAGCAGGGTGCGTGGTGAAGACACCAGCAGATCGGCATGCAGGGCATGCTCATTGGATGACGGGGTGTAGACGGCGTAAGCTCTCAAGCGTGCTTCCAGGCGTGGGAAAGCGGCCAGCCGGCTGCGTACCCACTGTTTCATCCGGGGACGTGCCATAACCGCAAGGATCAGGCGTGTGGCCAGCGGGTGCAAGAGCTGTTTAAGTCTGCTGTACAGGGTCATACGTTCTCAAGGGATCCGGTTTCGGTTGTATGCCGTGAGCTGCGCAAAGCCCGATGCCGCCGGTTTGTGAGGATGTCCCGCAACGGCCTGACCAGCAACGGCCAGTCGTAGCGGAGCCGGGCCATCGCTCTGGCCCGTTGTGCCAAGTGATCCAGATTACGGTGTACACTCAACAGTTGCGCAACAGTGCCGGGAATCTCCCCGGCCTCCACGATGAGAATATGCTCATCTGCCACAAAATCAAGCCCTCTGTTGCCAAAAGGGGTGGTGATGATCGGGATTTGCCAGGCGGCATACTCCAACATCTTCAGATTGGTGCCGGAACCGGAGGTCACCAGATTCAGGGCCAGGTCGGCAACGGCCAGGATCTGCCCCTTGGCGTCCTCCTCCAGCACACCCAGCGAACGGATGTTCTCTGGCAGCTGCCGGGCCAGCGGGTGGCTGCAGAGTGAACCGGTCAGCACTACCACTGCCCGGGGCACTGCTTCTGCACAGCGGACCAGCAAAGGGAGCGCATCCACATTGGGGCCGTGCCAGCTTGCCATGCAGAGCACCACCGGCCGGTCGCCAAAGCCCAGCTGGTGCTTGAGGGCCGCCCGCCTGCTGGGGGCCACCGGTTTGACCGTACTCATATCCACCCCGTTGGGTCCCTGACAGCCTGAAAAAGATAGGGATGGGCGGCCAGTACCAGATCAGCATCAGCCAGCGCCTGCTTCAGCTCTGCGGTAAAGTCCGGATTCTCCCGCCAGTCATCAATATTGGCAATATCATCAACCGATACACCAAGCTCCCGCTGCATGGCAACAGCCCGTTCATGCTGGCTCTGCGTACGGGGCACCCGGATCTCTTCCAGCCCCGGCACAATCGTTGTCCGTGCTGCCGGGACATCCGGTTTTTCAAGGCAGACAAGGGTCACCCGGGCATCCCTGGCCAGTTCCCTGGCCAGGTGGAAGGTGCGGTACTGCCCTCCCCCCCTGGGGGGCCAGACGCCGAATGTGGATACCACCACCACCTTGCGGCGGGCGCCACTGGCCGGTGGCGGTGCATCGTCCCCCAGCAGGAGTCTGACGGTTGTGGGCCAGTTGATCGCTGCTGCAGTGTCCTGGGCCGCACGTCCCATGGCTATGGTTGCCTGCCGGTCAGCCAGCAGTGTTGTCATCGCCTCGGCCAGCGCCTGGGGGGTTGGCTCCACCGAGAGCCCGTTGAGGCCATGTTGAACCAGCTCCTGCACCCCACCCGAATCATGGCTGGTAAGCACCGCCTTGGCAGACTGCATCGCCTCCACCGTAATCAGGCCGTAGTCTTCATCGTACGGCAC
>CAZYMK010000255.1:3751-4669 GCA_964648885.1 uncultured Geobacter sp.
CTACAATCTCGCTGTCGGTACGGAAGCCCAGCAGGGTAATCCGGTCGTCCCCTCTGGCCAGTTCCCGCAAGGTCTCTTCCTGGTCGCCGGTGCCGGCGATACGGAATTCTATGTCGGCAGCAACCATCCGGAAGGCCTTGATCAGCAGATCAATCCTTTTGAGCGAAGAGAGGCGGCTGGCGGTAAAGATGGTGCGGTAGCAACTGCTGTGCAGCCCGTAAAGATCAGTGGGGTGATGATTAATGGTCACCGGCACGCCAGGGGGAAGATACTCCGCTCGTTCGGCAACTGTGCGGGAGATGGCGCTGTAACGCTGTATGGCGGTCGGGGAGAGCCCGATCCGGTCAAGGCGGTGCAAAAGCGCACGGGGAACAGGCCCGGGCTGTAACAGGTCAAACATCCCCTGGTCAACAGCCGGATTCCTTTGCAGACGGCGAAGCTCACTGAAGATCAGCGGCAGCAGCTCCCGCTCTGGCGCTCCTTCAAAGAGCAGCCGGCGTAACCGGTCCAGGGCCGGGTGATCGGGAAAGGCGTCAGCTCCCGTCGGTCCGCGGTAGAGATCGTACACTCCCCGGCTGGGATGCTGCAGATAACAGTGGTGGTTGCGGTGTGCCACCATCTAGGCAGGAAACTTGCTGGAGATAACCATATCAAAATGGGCCAGGTCAAATCCGGTAAACTCCTCGTAGGCCTCGATGGTTCCCCAGAAGGTGCAGTCCCTGCTGGGGATCTTGAAAAGCTCGGCCACATGGGGGGTCAGCTGATTGATATGGTGATGCAGCCCCCACCAGAATTTTTCTGCCCCGCCAATCAGGAACGGCACAGGGCTTGGAGCAACAATGGCAATTTTCACGAAATAATATCCCTGAAATAGTATATGCTAAAACTATAATATTATTTCTAGTAGTAAGTTCTTCT
>CAZYMK010000256.1:0-4667 GCA_964648885.1 uncultured Geobacter sp.
CTGATTCGGCTGTTCAAGGTTTGCCAGGTGCCCAGCGTCTTCAATAACGACAAGACTGCTGCGTGGAATTCCGTTGGCAATCATCCGTGAATATTCAAGCGGGCAAAACTGGTCCTCTGCTGCGCCAATAACCAGCGTCGGTGATACAATGCAGCCGAGCAACGGTGTGGCATCCCGGCGATCACGCATTGCCAGTAGCCCGGCCACCAGACCCCGACTGCCGGTGGTCACCATCCAGCCATACACTTCCTCACCCAGCTTTGGCCTGACCTCCAGTGTGCCGGGCGCAAACAGTAGGGGATGCAAACGGTCAGCTATTATTTGAGGGCCGAATTTACGGCAGTCCTCAGCCAACTGAAGTCGTTGCTGACGAGTTGCTTCATCGTCGGCAACCGAGCGCGTCACCATGAAAACAGCGGCTGCCACACGTTGCGGGTAGCGTTCCAGCAGGTTGAATAGCAGGTAACCACCCATGGACATGCCAACCACCACGGCCTGATCAACATCAAGATGTTCAAGTAATGCCACCATATCATCGGCAAACAGATCGATGCTGCACGGGGCGTCAGTCTCGTCACTCTCGCCAAATCCTCGTAGATCAGGCGCAATCACACGATATCCTGCAGCAACAAGATCAGCCTGTTGCGGACGCCACAGAGTGCGGTTAAGCGGAAAACCGTGCATCAGGAGCACAGTCGGACCGGAACCGATATCATCATAGGTGCAGATTGCGCCGTTGAGAAAAGCATGTCTGGTGATCATGGGAGCCTCATCAGGGGCTATAATCCTACAAAAAGCATTTGAAACACAGAGGCACAGAGGTCACAGAGTAAAATCGATGAGTTGAAAGCTTGAAACCGTTTTTTTGATTCACCCGCAAGGTACGCATTGCTTTACTTTTAAGCTTTTGATTTCTCTGTGCTCTCTGTGGCTCTGTGTTATTGAACTGCCGTTTTTAGGATAATACGTTGATTGCTGCAGTAACTCAATCGGTCTGAGGCTGTTTTGCCAGAGTTGTAGAGAGAAAGCTGTTGCGGCAAAACAGGCGCTGATATAGAAACAGGCCATACTTTCTCTTGTGAGGTGGATATTTATGAACGTAATGGTTGATCTCTGTTTGGTTCCGATGGGTGTCGGGGTGTCGGTATCATCGTACGTTGCTGCCTGCGAAAAGGTCTTGGCCGAGGCCGGTCTCAAAACGGCACTGCATGCCTACGGCACCAATATTGAAGGCGAATGGGATGCGGTCTTTGCTGCTGTCAAGCGTTGTCATGAGGTAGTGCACGGGATGGGCGCGCCCCGTATTACCACTACCATCAAGCTGGGTACCCGTACCGACAGGAACCAGACTATGGAAGACAAGATCCGCAGCGTACAGGAAAAAATGGGTAACTGATGAGGAACTATCGCAAGGAACTCTGGTTTGAAACCCCGAGCCGTCGGGCATTTATCAACATTACTCCGCAGGTGGCTGCCTGTCTGCAGGAGAGTGGCATCCGCGAGGGACTCTTGCTCTGCAATGCCATGCACATCACGGCCAGCGTCTTTATCAATGATGACGAGTCGGGCCTGCACCAGGATTTCGAGGAGTGGCTGGAGGGGCTGGCGCCGGAAAAGCCCCACAGCCGTTATCGCCATAACGGGTACGAGGACAACGGAGATGCCCACCTGAAACGAACCATCATGGGACGGGAGGTGGTGGTGGCCGTTACCGATGGGAAACTGGATCTGGGACCCTGGGAGCAGATATTTTACGCTGAATTCGACGGCAAGCGCCGCAAGCGGGTGCTGGTCAAGATCATTGGGGAGTAACGACTGATGCAACAGGTAACGCAGGACGGTATCACCTTTTCGCTGGCGGGACCGGTTGAACTGTCGCTTCGCTGGGTGGGACAGGAGGAGCTGCTGCGGCAGCTTTTGGCAGCCTGGCTGGTGATTGATGAGCGGGATATACCGTTCAATCCCCGCCTGGTGGGCAAGCCGGGGGTGGGCAAGACCACCCTGGCCTATGCGGCGGCCCAGCGGCTGGAACAGCCGGTTTACCTGTTTCAGGCCACCATGGATACCCGTCCGGAGGATCTGATCATCACGCCGGTGATCGGAGCCGGGGGCAGCATCTGCTATGCCGCCTCGTCGCTGGTATCAGCCATGCTCACCGGTGGCGTGCTGATCCTGGATGAGGGAAACCGGATGAGCGAGAAGGCCTGGGCCTCCCTGGCGCCGCTGCTGGACGACCGTCGCTATGTGGAGTCGATCGTGACCGGTTTACGCCTGAAGGCCCACCGGAATTTCAGGATTGTGGTGACCATGAACGAGGATTCATCAACCTTTGAGATACCGGAGTATATCCACTCACGGCTGCAGCCCCAGATCTTCATTGATTTTCCCGAGGCGGACGAGGAGCTGCTGATCCTGAAGGAAAACCTCCCCTTTGCACCGGACACCATCCTGCAGTATGTGGTCAGGTTTCTGCAGCGTGCCCATGCTGCTGATGAGCTGTACTCGGCCCGTGACGGGATCAACATCGCCCGTTATGCCCTCAAGATGGCACACGGGGGAAGCACCAATCCCCAGCAGCTGATTCCGCTTGCCATTGAGCGGGTGCTGGGTGAGGAAGCACTCGGTTACCTCGCCTAGAGGCCATGCCGAAACATCTCTTTCTTGATACCTTTGGTCCGGTCCATGGCCTGCCGGTCCTGCACAACCGGCTGGAGTGCGCCTGGCTGGTGCGGCAGGCGGTTGCCGCCCTCAAGCCTGATTGCATAGCCCTGGAGCTGCCGGATACCCTGCGTGAACCGTTTATGAAAGGGGTGGCACGCCTGCCCCAGGTTTCTGCCTTGCGCTCGATCGTGACGCGTAAGGGGGGGGAAGAGCAGATCAGCTGGCTCTTGATCGAACCAGCTGATCCTTTGGTGGAAGGGACGCGCCTGGCCGTGGAGCAGGGACGGCGGCTTGCCCTGATCGATGCCGATGTTGACGATTATCCCCGCTTTCATGAGTCGTTACCTGATCCATACGCTATCCAGCGGATCGGGCTTGGGGCCTATTACCAGGCCTACGGCAATCAGGCGGGGATGCCTGAACCGGGTCGGGCCGACCTGATCCGCGAGCAGGCCATGGCCTGGCACCTGCAGCAGCTGGCCGGGCAGCACCAACGAATCCTCTTTATCTGCGGCATGTATCACCTGGAACGGGTCAAACGCCAGTTTCTCCTACCCCAGGCGGTACCGCTGGCCAGACCGCATCGTGAACGAACCAGCCTCTTCAACCTGCATCCTGATTCCTGCCGTGAGATTCTTGGGGAGTTTCCGTTTGTCTCAGCGATCTATGAACATCGTCGTACTCCGTTGCCGGAGGAGCCGCAGGACGGCAGTACCTCCCTGCGGAAGCGGTTTCACCTGTTTGAGCTGCTGCAAGGGGGGAAGCAGGGGCTGAGTGAGGAGCAGCTGCTGGACCATGCCGTTGTGCGCGGGGCACGTCATTGCGGCCCGGAAGGGGAGTTTCCCGACCGTCAGCGGATCTACCTGCGGCTGTTCATGGAGGCGGCCCGCCACTACCGCCAGGAAACCGGTGAGGCAGTGCATCACTGGCAGAAACGGGCTTTCTTCCGCTTCAGCCGCAACTATGCCCTGATCAGTAACCAGCTGTTGCCGGATCTGTACCAGTTGCTGACTGCAGCGAGGGCCTGTCTGGATGACAACTTTGCCCACAGCCTGCTGCGGCTGGCCACCCGCTACCCCTGGCAACGGGAAGCGGCAGAGCTGCAGACGGTCAGCATCAGCCCCGAGGAGTACTGGGGCCGGGTGCGCAGTCTGCGTTTTCGCCCCCGCGAGCAGCGCCGCAAGGGGTTGTCGCAGCTTCAGTTTCTCAAGCGGCGCAAGGAACAGCGGGAAGGGGAATGGTTGGAGGGGTTTGATGATCCGTCAATCTGCTCCTGGCCTCCTGAGGATCTGGCGATTGAGCAGTACGGCGACTTTCTCAAGAAGAAGGGCAGCCTGCTGAAGGCCGAGGAACAGGCACGGGTGGAGCCGTTTTCCTCATCACTTTTGGACGGCATCGACCTGCGGGAGACCCTGCGCAACGCCCACGACGGTCGGGTCTATGTGCGGGAGACCCGACGGGGCAAGGGTGAGGTGGGGGTGGTGGTGATGATCTTTGACGAGGATCGCCAGAACCGGCAGTATTCGTACTGCACCACCTGGCTGGGGGAGCACAACCAGGAATCGGACATGGCTTTTTACGCCACCCGGCCGGAGGAGAACATCGTCGGCCCCGGTATCTGCCGTTGCGAGTACGGCGGGTTCATGCTCTCCTACCCGCCGCGCAGGCTGGCCGATGTCTGGTCTGATCCAGACTACCAGCTTGCCCGAACCAAGGCGGAGGTCCTGCTGCTGGCGGCGCTGGATTACTCCAAGGAACGGCAGATCGTGTACGTGGCGGCACGGCCCCCGCGCAGCATCTTCCGTCAGATCGCCTCACGGATCGGCCGCAGTATCCTCTACATCCCGCTGGGGAGCCTCTCGCCGGTTACGCTGAAAAAACTGAGGGTGCTGCATATCCTGCACGGCAAAAACAAGCGCAGTATCGCCAAAGAGTATATCTGGTAATAAAACCTAGGAGTCTGTCGGACTTATCAGCCCAAGACTCAATACGCTGTGAAACTAGAT
>CAZYMK010000257.1:0-4657 GCA_964648885.1 uncultured Geobacter sp.
TCCGGAGGTAAAATGACTATGGTATTTCCCCGTATCAGATCCCGACGTATCCGCGGTAAAGAGGTGTTCCGCCGCATGGTGCGTGAAACCGCCCTTTCTGTTGATGATCTGATTTATCCGATGTTCTCGGCCTTTGGTTCTGACGTCAGGAAAGAGGTCTCTTCGATGCCCGGCATCTATCAACAGTCTATCGAGCATATTGTTGCCGAGGCTCGGGAGGTTTACCAGTTGGGGATTCCTGCCGTTATTTTGTTTGGTATACCTGAATGCAAGGATGCTGTCGGCAGTGACGCATACGCTGAGCATGGCATCATTCAGGAAACCATCCGGGCAATCAAGCAGGAACTGCCGCAGTTGGCGGTTATCACCGATGTCTGCCTATGTGAATACACGGATCACGGTCATTGCGGCATTATCAAGGATGGTGATGTGGATAATGATGCCACGGTCCAGCTGCTGGCCCGTGAAGCGCTTTCCCACGCCCAGGCCGGTGCCGACATGGTGGCCCCCTCAGATATGATGGACGGTCGGGTTGCGGCCATACGTGCTGCACTGGATGAGAGCGGCTTTTCGCACATTCCGGTCATGAGCTATGCGGTCAAATATGCGTCAGGTTATTATGGGCCTTTTCGTGAGGCTGCCGAGTCAACGCCGCAGTTCGGTGACCGGCGCTCGTACCAGATGGATCCGGCCAACCGGCTGGAGGCACTCCGTGAGGCGCAGGCCGACATTGATGAAGGGGCGGACATCATTATGGTCAAGCCGGGGCTCCCTTACCTTGATATCGTACGTGATCTTCGTAATACCTGCACCTTACCGCTGGCCGTGTATAATGTGTCAGGCGAGTACAGCATGATCAAGGCTGCTGCTGCCAATGGCTGGATTGATGAACAACGGGTGGTGTTGGAGACCATGCTTGGATTCAAGCGGGCCGGTGCAGACCTGATTATTACCTACCACGCTAAAGATGTGGCTCGTTGGTTGACCGGCTGATCCCAGGCTGCAAGCACGTGCGTTAAAAGTGCGGGGGTGCTGGTCAGGGTGTCTTGGCAACCCCTGACCAACCAGCTGAAAAATCTGTTTTCATCCGTAGCCATGCACATGATTTTGTGATAAAGAAACTGGCAGAATTGTCTTTAAGGCCCGTCAAACCACTTCATGAAGAAGGAGGAAAAACCAATGGAGAACGTTAACACAAAGGATCGTAACGGCCACACCCAGTTGATCAGCGCCTCCAAGCAAGGGCAGATTGAAAGTGTAAAAGATTTATTACATCGCGGTGCCGATATTACTGCCTCAAGTGACAAGGGCAAGACGGCCCTGCACTATGCAGCAGCAAACGGCCACACCGAGATAGTCAAGATGCTGCTGGAAAAGGGCGCAGAGGTTGATGCGCGAGACCGTGAAGGCCGTACGCCGCTGATGCTGGCCGCGATTTACGGTTGCAATCAGACCGTTCTTTCGCTGCTTGAAGGTGGTGCGGATCCGCGTGCCAAGACCAAGTGCGGCAATACTGCCGTGGTATACGCAGAAAATAACAGCCACCCTGTGGCCGCTACACTGCTGAAGAAGGCAGAGCGTTCAAAGGCCGGTAACGCCTGATTACCAGCGGTACCCCGTTGCCTGCAAGAGCGGCGGGGTGCCGACCTCCCCAGTCAGAAATCTGGTTTTCCCTTTTTGTGTCATCATACCATCTCCCTCGCATGTACACTGCAGGAGTCTGCACCTATGCTCACAACATCAGACTTTAAAAAAGGGCTGGTTATTCAGCTCGAAAATGCCCCCTGCCTGCTGCTTGATGTGGCCTTTCAGTCTCCCTCGGCACGTGGTGCAAACACCATGGTCAAGACCCGCTTTCGCAACCTGCTCACCGGTCAGGTACTCGACCGCACTTTCCGTTCCGGCGACAAGGTCGATGAAGCAGATTATGAACGTCACAAGGGGCAGTTCCTGTATGCAGACGGGGAACGTGGTATCTTTATGGACCTTGAGACCTACGAACAGTTTGAAATGGATGAGACCGCTTTTGGTGCTATTTCTCCGTACCTCCTTGAAGGGACCGAGGTAACGCTGGGACTGTTTCAAGGCAGGATGGTTATGGCGGAGCCGCCGATGGTGGTGGAGTTGACTGTCACCGACACAGCGCCGATCATCAAGCACGCCACTGCCACTGCCGAAACAAAGGATGCGGTGCTGGAAACCGGCCTGAAGCTCAAGGTACCCCCCTATCTTGAGAATGGTGTCAAAATCAAGGTCGATACCCGCGAAGGCCGTTTTGTCAGCCGGGCATAACTGCAAAATACCTTGACAGCAATGCCGTGCTGGCTGTAGTACTATCACTCCGTGCACGGGCCTATAGCTCAGTTGGCTAGAGCCACCGGCTCATAACCGGTTGGTCCCAGGTTCGAGTCCTGGTGGGCCCACCATTTAAATTTCAAGAGGTCGAGACCGGATGCGGTCGTATCAATCAACAAGCAACGCCCTTTCGGGTCATCAAGAGTGCATTCCAACAGGATGCACTCTTTTACTTTGTGGCGCATGAAAAAACCAAGGTTGTCAGATGTTCTCGGTATCATTAACAAAAAATACCCTTTTGCCTTAGCTGAACCGTGGGACAACGTCGGTCTGCAGGTTGGAGTAGCTTCCGGGCAGATCGATAAAATCATGGTGGCGCTTGACCCGCTGCCAGCAGTGCTTGACGAAGCCATCTCCCTGGGCTGTAATCTTCTGGTCACCCACCATCCTCTCATCTTCTCGCCAGTTCGTCAGATCAGCTCCTCTACCGTAACCGGCAGCAGTATCCTCAAGGCAATTCAGGCCGGTTTGGCACTGGTGGCGATGCACACCAACTACGACATCGCTCAAGGCGGTCTGAACGATCTGCTTGCAGCTCAAATCGGGCTTAACAAGGTCAGGCCGTTGAAAATAGTCGGCCATGATGAGCTGGTAAAGCTTGTTGTCTTTGTGCCGGCAGCTCACCATGCAGCTGTCCGTTCTGCATTGTTTCCTTACACGGTACAGATCGGCAACTACCGTGATTGCTCCTTCAGCACCCCGGGCCAGGGCACCTTTCTGCCCCTGGCAGGGGCGCAGCCTGCTGTTGGTACCGTTGGCAGCCTTGAGCAGGTTGAAGAGATACGCCTTGAACTGCTTATCTACAAAAACCAGTTGGGTAAGGCGATCAAGACGCTGCTGTCAGTTCACCCCTATGAAGAGCCTGCATTTGACTGCTATCCGCTGCTCAACGAATCGTTGCCCATCGGTCTGGGACGGATCGGGCTTCTGCCTGAACCGGTGACGCTGCAGGCATATACTGCTACGTGCGCAGCACAGCTTGGCTGCGGAGCCGTCAGAGTGACAGGCAAGATCGATCGCGCCATACGCACGGTTGCGCTCTGCAGCGGCAGCGGTGCCTCGCTGCTTGCTGATGCGGTCAGGGCAGGGGCAGATCTGCTGGTGACCGGTGACGTCAAATACCATGAGGCGCGTGATGCAGAGACCCAGGGAATCGCCCTGCTTGATGCCGGCCATTTTGCAACCGAGCAGCTCATGGTGGCTGCTATCCGTGACTTTCTGGCATCAGAACTCGGTCGGGCGGGGTATCTTGCTGAAGTATACGCCGCAAAAAACGAGTACGACCCATTTACAACCGTCATAACCGGTGCGCCGCATCAGTCCGGCCAGCTGCTTGGCGGTATGTAGACAGCAAATCAGGCCGTACATGGCCATGCAAGGAGTACCAACGGTGAAAAAGAAACTTGAATTACTGGAGCAGTTGCAGGGGGCCGACAAAGGTATTGACGAACAGCAGGCAGCGCAGAACGAGCATCGTGTCGCCATCAGCAGGCTTGAAGGAGATCTGGCAGTCCTGCAGCAGACCGTTGTGGAACGCCAGGAGGAGATGGCTACGCTTCGACAGGAAAAAGCGGCTCTGGAGGCGGCCCTGCACACTGAGCAGGAAAATATCCGCCGTTCCGAGACCAATATGAAGGAAATTCGTACCAACAAAGAATTTCAGGCGGTTGGTCGAGAGATAACCACGGCCCGCAAGCAGGTAGCCGATATTGAGGATCAGCTTTTACAGCTTGTGTCGCGGATGGATGAGCTGCAGGCAACGCTAGACAGCCTTTTGAGCGAGTGTACGACATCTGAAGCCACAACAACGCAGGACATTGCCGAGATGCAGCAGGCCATTGACAGCCTGCAGCAGGCCATTGACAGCGCGGTTGCCGGTCGGGAGGCAATCGCCAAGAGTCTGGGCAGCAATCTGGTACGCCGTTACAATCAGCTGCGGGAACAGCGCCGGGGACAAGCGTTGGCTGAGGCCAGAGACGGGTCATGCACCGGCTGTAATATGCAGCTCCCTCCCCAGCTGTACAACACACTGTTCAAGGCTGAAGAGATCTTCTTCTGCCCCCACTGCCAGCGGATACTGATTCTGAAACAGGAACAGCCTTCGTAGGAAACTGTTACTCGGGAAACGAGCTGTTCCTGTACAGTAAGTAGCGTGTAGGAGGAGTGTCGTTTCATAACGATTGGTTGGAGCAGGCCAGACGATCGCTGCCGCAAGGGAGAGGAAAGTCCGGGCTCCGCAGGGCAAGGCGCTGGATAACGTCCAGCGGGGGCGACCCCAGGGAAAGTGCCACAGAGAGAAGTC
>CAZYMK010000258.1:0-4637 GCA_964648885.1 uncultured Geobacter sp.
TCCCCTGCTCCTCAAAGATGGCGGCAAGGTACACCAAGCAGATTCACAACGCAATGCCCTGCTGGCCGCACATCACCCGTTTTCAGCCAGTACGTCACGCACACCTGGATTTGCATCATCAGAGCGAACGCAGTTCCTGCCCGCCCCCTTGGCCTGATACAGCAGCCGGTCAGCACGCTGCAGCAGCAGATCAACCGTATCGCCGGGCACCCAGCCGGTTACTCCGAAACTGGCCGTAACCGTGCCGACCCCTTCGATTTGTCCCGTCTGCAGCGCTGTCCGCAACTCCTCAGCCAGGGCAGCGGCAGCAGTAATCGGGGTTGCGGGCAGCAACAGCATAAACTCCTCCCCGCCCCAGCGGGCCAGCAGGTCTGAGGTACGGATCCGCCCCTGCACCAGCGTCACCAGATGACGCAGAACCTGATCACCGATGCCGTGACCGAACCGGTCGTTGACCTGTTTGAAGTGATCAATATCCAGCATCACCACGCTGAACGGACTGCCGTGGCGCTCGGCCCGGTACAGCTCTTTCAGCAGACTTTCCTGTAGAAAACGGCGGTTGTAGGCCCCGGTCAGGGGATCGGTAATGGAGGTGAGCCGCAGCTGTTCCTCCAGCTGTTTCTGCTCACTCACATCCCGAAAGACCGTTACCGAACCTGTTACCCGTTCACCAGCAAGCATCGGCTGACTGGCAACCTGCACCGTCAGCAGCCTTCCCTGCTTGTCCACAAACTGCTCTTCCCCCTCATAACGGCCTCTGGTTTTGATCACACGATAGATCGGGCACTGTTCCAGGGGAAGCGCTCCGGGGACATCATGGTAATGGAACAGGTCATGGGCAACAACCCCCAGCAACTCATCAACCGGGTACCCTAGCAGTTCAGCGGTCCGCTGGTTGGCAAAGGTGATCATTCCCTGGCTGTCCATCACATACACGCCGTCGGCAATATTCGTGGTAATCAGCCCCAACTGCTGCTCCTGCTCAAGCCGGGTCTGCAGGTTGTACAGAAACAGAAACAGGGCCGTACCACCGAACAACACCAGCACCGTGAAAAACAGCAGATTCAGGGAATAGGCCCGATACAGCTCTGCCAACTGCGGTGCCGGCACAAAACTGATCAAGGCCGCACTGATGGTTCCATCCGTATCATGCAGCGGTATCACCCCCACCTGGGTCAACCTGCCCTGGTGCTGCAGGGCAATGGCGCCAGGCTTTTCAGATCCAAGAAGCTGCCGGAAATCCTCTGCAGTCCCCAGCTGCGCATACAGCTGCTGCGTGGCCCAGCTGAGCGGTGCCGCACTGTCAGGCAACTCCCGCAGGGGATCCTCCACCAGCCAATCCGGAGAGACCGGCGAAGGAGCGTACCACTTCTGGTGTTCTTCCAGCAGCTTGGGCAGCAGCACCTTTGCTTTCAGCAACAGCAGATACTCATTCTGCGGCTCAAGTTCGTACAGACCGCGGCGAATCGCCTCAAACGGCTGGGAAAGTTCAACGCTGCCCAGGTGCTTGCCCTGGTGGATTATCGGAAAGACATTGCGAAAACCGGTAATGACCCGCCCGGTCTCAAAACCAAAGACCGGCTTCAGGGTCCGGTTGGCCGTCACCACCGAAGGGCGGGTGGCCACCAGTGAATCGCCTGAGTTTTGGGGAGAGTGAAAACGGAGAAAGGAACGGCTTTCAGGGGTATGAAAATGCAGCTGCCGAACATTGCGCAGCATCAGCTGCTCATAAAACGGCGACAGCTCACGGTACAGCCGCGCCCTGGCCGTCACCTGGCGCTGCAGATCATCGCTGCTGGCCGCTGCCATGCTCTCCAGCACCACCGGTCGGGCCAGCAGAATATCAAAATATGATTGCATCGCCACTTTATGGGCGGTACTGACCGCCTGCCAGGCCACCTGCTGGGCATGGACTGTTCCCTGCAGTTGCAACGCTTCCTGCAGATCACGTTCATGCCGCAGGTAGCCAAAACCGGCCAGCCAGGTTACAAGCGACAAAAGCAGCGCAACGGCCAGGGTCCGTTTATGTCTGATGCGAAGCAATCCCATTACTCACCTTTGCCGGGACTGATACTGTTCCAGCTGATCATACTGCGCCTCCACCACCGGAGAAAACCCGTGCCTGCCCATCCGCAGCCCGGCCCGCTCCTGGGCGCTCAGTCCCAGCAGCACCCTGCGCAGTTCGTCAATCCGTTTCGGTGGCAGGGTGGCCCGGTTGGCAACCAGCATAAAACCGGGAAAGAGCGGCGTTTCTGCCAGCACCCGCACCCCCAGATTGGCAAACTTAGCTGCCAGGGCCGTCTTCATGGTACCGGCCTGGTAACTGCCCCTGGCAACGGCCAGAGCCACCTTGTCATGGCTTCCCAGGTAGGTATAGTTCAGTTTTTCAAGGCTTTTACCCTGCCGGTCAAGCAGATAGGCTGCGGTCAGGTGACCGCAGGTAGAAAGGGGCTGGGTCAGGGCCAGCGGCCCTTTCAGACTGGCCACGGTGGTCGGTCCGTCAAACCCGGTCACCAGGGCACAGCTATAGGCAGCAGCTCCGTCCGCCTCATTCACCGTCACCAGCGGCTCAGCACCGGCCTGCAGCTGACGCAGCTTCAGATAGGGCAGCGGCCCCAGGTGCAGTATATCAATGGCACCACGCTGAAACTGCTGCAGTATATCCTGATAATTGTGGATGTACCTGACCTGCACCGGCTGCTGCAGCCGCGCAGACAACAGGGCTGCCAACGGGCGGGTCGAGGCGATCACCGCTTCCGGCTGTTCCAGCGGCAGCGGCACCAGCACCAACGCGCGATGTTCAGCGCCCTGCGCCGCTGCTACTCGTATAACCAGGCACAACAGGAGAGCACACAGACCGATTCTCATAGCTGATCAGCCGATCTGGCGCACCCCGAAGGTCTCCAGCAGCTGCAGATCGTCAAGCAGCACGTACAGCCGCTGATCGCCGGTCAAAAGGGTCAGCCGCACCCTGTCACGGTTGACCAGCTTCATCAGGTAGCCGATCACTGCCGAAGGCAGGGCAAAGGAATCCTGGAAGCGCAGGGTGATAGCTGAGGCGCCCCCGTCAACCAGCTGCTGAATTTCGTCACGCAACGCCATGCTATCGTCAATGGTCTTGACATTGCCGGTCACGATCACCTCGGTGCCGTTCTTGTTCAGTTCCATACCTGTTCCTCCTGTTTGTTAGGGTTTGGTCTGTCCGTCAAAGCTCTGCAGCAGCAGCACCCGGTTGCCGGACGGGTTGTGTCGTACCAGATCTACCGAGCGCTGCATCATCTTGATTCCCCGGCCGGAGGGGGTACGGGCGTTGGCCGTGCATCTCTGCAGCTGTGCAGCATCAAAACCGGGGCCGGGATCGCTGATCTCGCACCAGACCAGGGTCCGCTCTCCACGGGGCATCAGAGTCACGGCCAGGGTGATCTCCTGGCCGTCCTGCGGTTTTGCCGCTGTCACCAGATCGTCATAGTCCCCTTCCAGCACCAGCCGCTGCTTGTCAATCCCCATCCGCAGAAAACCATGTTCAAAGGCGTTCAGCAGCGCCTCACTCAGGGCCAGCTCCAGGCAGTCCAGCCGTTCCCCTTCCAGTCCTGCCCCGGTCAGATGCGCAAGCAGCTGGTGTTGCAGGCTGCTGACCCCGCGCAATGTGGGGGCGGCCCTGAAGGTCTGCTGCTGCCCCTCTGCCCCGCCTCCGGCATTGATCAAACGTATCAGGGTAATGTCATCGTCGTTCTCACTGTCGTCACACTGCTGTGCGTAGCGCTCAAACAGCTCGGCAGCGGTGACGGTTGCGATCAGGTCATCGGCCAGCCGATCCCGGTAGCAGCCCCCCTCCCGCAGCTGGGCATCACTCAAGCCGTCGGTGGCCAGCAACAGGTCGCTCACCCCCTGCAGATCGATCTCCTGGAAGGCAAGCGGCGGAGAAAAGGAGCAGACCGGCGGATTGGTTCCGCGCAGCCGTTCCACCTGCCCCTGCCGAATCAGCAGCAGGGAGGGCATACCGCAGCAGAGCAGCCGTGCCCGCTGCTGCACAGGATCAAGCTCAAGCAGCAGACAGCTGAACACCTCGTCATCCAGCAGGTTGTTGGCGGTAAAACGGACCGTACGCTCGGCTATGGTCTCAAAAGGCAGGTCGGCACAAAAGGCGTCCGTGAAAAAATGGTTAAAAAAAGCCGTGGTCAGCATAGAGGTAACCGCAGCAGAGAGTCCGTGTCCCATGGCATCAGATAAAAAAAGGACGATCCGGTTTTGGGGGGTCCGCACCGCTGCATAGCTGTCGCCGGACATGATATCACGCGGCTGCTGCATCAGATCCAGCAGCCAGCCCCCCTGCCCGTCAACCGGCAGATAGTCCCTGACAAACTGGTTGCAGACAATATGCCGCTCTTTGGCCTGGGCCAGCTCTTCCTGCAGTGAGTGGTAGCGGTTGCGGTAACGCAAAAGCTCCACTTCCTGACGGCGCGCATCTTCGGCAACCCGCTCCAGATACAGCTCGCGGGTCACCCCCACCAGCGCACGCTGCAGGGCATCGTTGCGGATCGGCTTGGCCAGAAACTTGGAGACCCCCAGATTGATCGCCTCAACCAGATCGGCATGTTCCAGCGAGGCGGTCATCAGCACCACCGGCACCTTCTGGT
>CAZYMK010000259.1:0-4628 GCA_964648885.1 uncultured Geobacter sp.
ACCTACGCCTATTTTCCGTTGGCTGTGCCGGTTGCCGTGGTGGCAGAGATCTTCAAGCGTGACCGGATCCTGGCGAATGCACTGGCAAAACAGGGGATAACCCTTCAGTTTCTGCCGTTGGCCAAAGGCAAGGAAGCCGTTGATCTGCTTCGGCAGGGCAAGATTGATGCGTTCAGCATTTCCGATTCTCCGCTGGTGGAGGCCTCACAGGCAGTTGACTTGGCCGTGCTCGGCATGGTCAAGCAGAGTTACGCAGCCGTGGTGGCACCAACCGGCACCCGGATGAGCGAACTGCGGCAAAAGCGGGTCGGCTCAGTTGCCGGTTCCACCAGCCACCAGGCGCTGCTGCAGGGGATGGCTGCTGCCGGCCTGCATAGCAGAGATCTGACGCTGGTGATGATGGAGGTGAATGCCCTGCCTGAGGCACTGCTGCAGAAAAGGGTGGACGCCATTGCCGCCTGGGAGCCAACCCCGTCTGCCCTGCTGGCCAAATACCCTCGACGTTTCAGCCGGATCTACCAGCAGGCCAGCTACTCCTACTTTATTGTCACCCGCCAACTGCTTGAGCAGCAGCCGGAGGTGGCCCGCGAGCTCTCGGCCGCCCTGCTGCGGGGGGTTCGCTGGCTGAAACGGGATCGTGCCAACCTGGCTCTGGTCAGCCGCTGGACCGTGGACGGCATGGTCACCTTTACCGGCAAACCGGCCATTCTGACTCCCCAGGAAGTAGCCCGGGTCACAACCCAGGACCTGCTGGATGTGCCGGGGCTGCCGTTGTTACGAACCGGCACGAACGACACTATCACCTTGAAGCGCCTATTTGACTTTATGCAGCAGCAACAGCAACTTCCCCCAGGGTCATCGTGGCAGGCGCTGCAGACAGCCCTCAGGCCTGATTACCTGCGTCAGATAGCCGCATCGCCCAAACGTCACCAGCTGCAAAAGTTTTCCTACACCACAGGGGCCGCACCATGAGCCGACTGCACGGTGAAGCAATAGCAGTCAATTTCTTTGAGGCGCCCGAACTATGAGTTCTGCTCAGCAGTCAACGCCGCCCTGGAGACACAGTATCCGGCTGCAGATGGTCGTGGCCTTCAGCCTGCTGTTCTGCCTGGTGCTGGCAGCCATCCAGCTGGCACTGCTGTACGGCATCCCGTTCACCGGCTTTAAGGGGAGCATCCGCAGCACCATCAGCCACGAATTTGAGATGCTGGGAAGCATCGCCGATTCCCGCAAGCAGCAGATACAGAACTGGCTGAAAGGGCACCGCAACAATGCCCGTGTAGTGGCCGAGATACCGGCTGTCAGTGACGACAAACTGTTGCGCAATCCGGTGATACGAAAGCAGATCGGTCACTGGCTGGAGCAGCTGCGGGCCACCTATCAGCTGGAGGCGATACGGATCATAGCGCCGCAGACCGGGCGACCGGTTGTGGCAGCTCAGGCTCCTGACTATACCGGTTCCGAACTTGCGCAGGCTCAGCTCAACCTGGCTGCTGCACCGGGGATGGATGAAAGTCTGCACCTGATCCCCACCCCTGATCAGCGCAGCGCCCGACTGCACATCATCCATCAGGCCGGTCAGGAGCTTACCGATGACGGCTCGCCGCTGTTGCTGATTGAAATCGAGTGCGACCTGGATCTCTTGCTGAAGCCAGTTCTGGCGGAGCATGACCATGGCATGCTGGGCAAAAGCGGTGAAATCCTGCTGGTGGACGCAGCAGGAACGTTTTTGACCACCCCCCGCTATGATCTGGCGGACGGTACACCGGTGCTGCCACTCCAGACCATCAACCACTCGAAACAGGTCAACCAGGCCGTTACCGGTGGCGAAGGGACGGTCTCGACTGTTGACTACCGGGGAGTGCCGGTATTAGCTGCCTACCGCCATGTACAGATCACACCGGAGGTAGCCTGGGGTCTGCTGGTAGAGAAGGACCGCAGCGAGGTGCTGGCCCCGATCAAGTACCAGCGCAGGGCCTACCTGCTACTGGGGTTGACCGGTCTGCTGACCACCATTCTGCTGACGATCCTGATCGCCCACCGTCTCAGTCGGCCGCTGCGGAGCATGGTGGTCGTCTCTCGCAGCATCAGCAGCGGTGAGTTGGGCGCACGGGCAGCCCTGGACGGTCAGGCCGAGGTTGTGGAACTGGCCGGTTCCTTCAACCTGATGCTGGACCAGCTGCAACAGTGGCATAACGAGCTGGATCAGCGGGTGCGGGAACGGACCGAACAGCTGTCGAATACCAACCAGGAACTGCAGCGCGAAGTGGCAGAGCGGACCAGGGCGGAAGAGCTGTTGCATGAAAAGACGATTCAGCTGGAGGAGGAGATTGCGGAACGGCAGAAGGCCCAGGAAGCACTGGAACGGCTGAACGCAACGCTGGAGGAACGGATACAGCAGGCCATTGCCGAGCTGCGCACCAAGGATGAGCTGTTGATCCATCAGAATCGTCTGGCTGCCATGGGTGAACTGCTGACCAGTATCGCCCATCAGTGGCGCCAGCCGCTCAACAACATCGCCATCTGCATCCAGACCCTGCAGTTTTTACATCAGCGCCAGGAGCTGACGGAAGAAGAACTGAATCAGCAGATTGAGACGGTGATGGATCTGCTGACCTACATGTCCCATACCATAGATGACTTCAGGAAGTTTTTCCGGGAAGACCGGGAGGCACAGGAGTTTGTGCTGCGCGAGGTGGTGGATCGCAGCCTGAACCTGATCAGGGCAGCCCTGGCGTCCAGCGATATCCAGATAGCAATTGACGGGGACGAAACCGTACGGGCCGTGGGCCATCCCAACGAGTACTCCCACGCCCTGATGAACATCCTGCACAATGCCCGTGACATCCTGCTGGAGCGACAGGTGGCTGATCCGCAGATCAGGGTAGCCATCTTCAACGAACAGGGACATTCTGTTGTAACCGTGCAGGACAACGGCGGCGGTGTCCCAGACGCGATCATGCCGCAGATCTTTGATCCCTACTTTACCACCAAAGGACCGGCCGTCGGTACCGGCATCGGCCTCTACATGGCCCGCACCCTGATCGAACGCAACATGGGGGGCAGGCTTACTGCCCGTAATGTAAACGGTGGTGCCGAGTTCAGGATCGAGCTATAGATCCAGGATCATGGCGTTTTCATCACAATCAGGAAACTTGGGACACTTGATGCAGTCGCCCCAGACCTTGTGCGGCAGGGTTGATTTGTCCACCAGCACAAACCCCAGCTTGCCGAAGAACTCCGGCTTGTAGGTCAGACAGAAGATCCGCCTCAGCCCCAGTTGACGGGCCTCTTCAATACAGGCTGTCACCAGGATGCTGCCGATCCCTTTGCGGCCGGCATCCTCCACCACTGCCACAGACCGGACTTCAGCCAGATCCTCCCAGACAATGTGCAGCGCCGCTGTACCGAGAATTCTGCCGTCATCAGCCACTTCAACATAAAAATCTCGCAGCGATTCATACAGTTCCGACAGGGAACGGGAGAGCATGTCTCCCTTGCTGGCGTAGACGGTCAGCAGCTTCTGAATCTCTTTCACATCGTTAATCTGGGCCTTACGCAGCATGGCGTCGTCCTCTCCGGTTTAATGTGCGGCTTGTTTGAGCAACAGACTGCCGACCCACTGGTTGGCAAACTGCAAGGCGATCCGTCCGCTGTTGTCCCCCTTTTGGCGGCACCAACGGACAGCAGCCAGGCGGGCCTCATCATCCCACGGCTGTTGCAGATCCCGTTGAGCAGACATCCGTTCTACCCACTGCCGGGCCACCTCCAGAAACTGATCCTGGCTAAAGGGGTGAAACCCGACCCACAGACCAAAGCGGCCGGAGAGGGAGATCTTCTCTTCTACCGCTTCACCGTGGTGGATCTCGTTGTTAACCAGCATGGCGCCACGGTTATCGCTCTCATACTCCGGCAGCAGGTGACGCCGGTTGGAGGTGACGTAGATCAGCACGTTGTCCGGCGGCGCATAGACTGAGCCGTCCAGGGCGCTTTTGAGCATCTTGTAGCTGGATTCGCCGGTTTCAAAGGAGACATCATCGGAAAACAGGATAAAGCGGTACGGCTCATGTTTGATCATCGCCACCATCTCCGGCAGATGCACCAGATCATCCTTGTCCACCTGGATCACCCGCAAGCCCTGACCGGCATAGGCGTGCAGCAGCGCCCGCACCAGCGACGACTTGCCGGTGCCACGGGTACCCCACAATAATACGTTGTTGGCCGGGTAGCCGGCCAGAAACTGACGGGTATTCTGCTCCACCACCTGCTTCTGCTCATCAATCCCCAGCAGGTCGTCCAGCTGCATCGACTCGATCTCCGGCACCGGGTCAAAATAGCCGCTGGCAGCACGGCGGTGCCAGTTGGCAGCACGCACCTCGCTCCAGTCCAGCTTCGGGATCGGCTTGGGCAGCAGCTGTTCCACCGCATCCAGCACCCGCTTCAGTTGGTCCACCAGTTCAGGGTCCAGTTTTATTCGTGAGATCATACCACGCACCTGCTCCTCTGTTTATCCCAGATTTTCCATTGGGGCACGAGATGCTGCCGTGATGGTTTGCGAGCAGATTTTCGTCCGTTTGACAAAGCAATAGCCGTAGCTATTGGTGAGGAAAACGGGCGGAAAGATGCCG
>CAZYMK010000260.1:0-1783 GCA_964648885.1 uncultured Geobacter sp.
GTGTCCAGGTCAATCACCTCAAAACAACCCAGGCTGGCGGCGAAATGGGCAGCAGCGGTAATGGCGAGGCTGCTCTCCAGCATGGCCCCCAGCATCAGCCTGATCCCCTGTTTGCAAGCCAGCTCGGCAATCCTGACCGATTCGGTGATTCCGCTCTTCATGAACTTGATGTTGATGGCGCTGACCGCCTGCAGCGCAATCGCCTGTTCGGCAGCTGCCAGGGAGCCGACACTCTCGTCGGCACAGACCAGGGTACCACTTCCGGCCAGTGCCCTGGTTACTGCGGCCAGCCCGTCCCAGTCTTCCTTGGGCACCGGCTGTTCCAGCAGGTCGGGACGGACGCCATGCTGCTCCAGCTGTTTCAGAAACCGTAGCATGGCTGCAGCATCAAAGCCCATATTTGCATCAAGGATCAGACTGCTGTCAGGGGCGATCTGCTTTACCGCCAATACCCGTTGCAGGTCCAGGTCGTGGTCTTTGCCGATCTTGATCTTGAAGGCTGCGAATCCCAAACCGGCATAATGGCGTGCTGCTGCTTCAGCCTCTGCCAGGCTGCCGATCACGATGGTGATATCACTGTTGAAACAGGGCTTGGGACAAAAGCCTGGGGCAGCCGCAAAAAGCCCCCCAAAGGGGATGCCACGGCTGCGGGCCACCAGATCCAGTAACGCCATCTCAAAGGCGGCCAGTGCTGCATGGTTATCGGCAAAAGAGGGGCGGAACCGGTTGATCAGCAGCTGCGGATCGCTGACCTCTAGCCCACACAACTGTCCGGCCACCTGCTGCAGGTTGGCCAGGGTCTGCTGCACGGTCTCGCCGGTGATATGCGTGGCAACCGCTGCCTCACCATAGCCGCTACGCCCGTTCTCGCCCGTTATCTGCAGAAAGACGTTCTCCAGCCGGTCATGCTGGCCGGTTGCAATCCGAAACGGTCTGTTGAGCGGGGCTGTAACGGTCAGCGCCCTGGCCTCCCGCAGGTACAAACTCATCTGTCAGTCCTCCCTGTCATGGTAATCGGGCTCTTACTGCCAACCACTGTTGGAATCCATGTCTGCACGCAGATTGGATTGGTGCAGAGCAGAAAGCAGGATTTTTTCAGGTCGCTCATCGGGAAGCCAAACGGAATCACGGCCGAGCAGTAATTGTCGCAGCACTGGTACCTATCCTCGAGTTTGTTGCTGGGGCACTTACCCTGATCCATCCGCCATACCCGTACTGCTACGACCTCCCGTATACGTAAGCCCATCAGAGTGGTTAAGAAAAGCATCTTACCAGCTTAACCTGAACCCTCCGCTCAAGGTGTGGGAGTCAGATCCGTCTCGCAGCTCCGCATCGTAATCAAGATAGAATGCAAGGCTGTCACTTGCAGCAACGACCACACCGGCCCCTGCGGTGAAGATCCCGCGTCCCAGGCAGGGGCTTTCCGAGAGTATCGGGCGACCTGCCAGCAGGGCATTGACGGTTGCGTTACGGTCAAGCAGCTCCTGGGCCAGTCCAAGTCTTGCCTCCGGTATGATGTTCAGCCCGAACAGTCTGTCAATCCGGACTCCGCCCCGTACCCCGCCCTTGAGCCGCAAGGCGTTCATTTCGGCGGGGGATACGTACAGGGCTGTCATGCCTCCGGCTTCTGTGGATGAACCGCGTTGAATGTTTGCATACTCAAGGGCAACGGATGGTTCCAGCAAAAACTGCCCCAGGGCAAATCTCCAGCCTGCTGCCAGGGATGAAAAAAGGGAGGTGCCGTGGGCTGTGGAGCTGGTGTTGGAGCTGTAGCTGTCAATCT
>CAZYMK010000260.1:1836-4628 GCA_964648885.1 uncultured Geobacter sp.
CGGCAATGCCGGTAATCCAGCCGGTTCCGAAGCTGTGGTCAAAACCTCCCAGTCCGCCGGCTGTGGTCATCTGGTAGCCGGGGGCGGTTGCATCGCTGTCTGCCCGCTCAAAACGTCCGATCCCGTAGCCCCAGATCATGTCCCGGCCTGTAGCAGAAGGAGCGGCCACGGGAGCGGCATCGTTCAGCACTATCTGTCCGTTTTTGTCCGCCATCCTGATGCTGTTGTGACTGAACCTGATTCTCCCTGCATCCGGGCCGCTGGTCCTCTGTTCCATCCTGGAACGCAGGCTGCTGACGGAAAGCCGGCTTGTAGCAAGGGAGGCAGTCAGGGAGCTGGCAAAGGAGGAGGCCCCCAGCTGGTCAAAGGCATTGGCAAGTCCGCTGGCATTCTGACGGTACAGCGCATCAAAAAGCCCCTTTGCCTCCCCTTGAGGAGCTGTCAGAGGGGCTGGACGAAGCTGCTGCAGCACCGTGGCAACCGAGCTCTGGGAACCGGAGAGATTCATGCCTGATGAGCGCAGATCGGTGAAGGTTGCCGGAGTCGTCAGAAAGGTGAGTGTCGCCGGGTTGTAGATTACATCGTAGCGGGTACCGGGTAGCAGGTTTGCCGGTTGCTGAACTGCGGCAACCGTGCCGAGAATCCCTCCCTCAGCCTGGAGCAGGGTTATGGCGCTTCCCAGTGATGGTGTGGTGACAGGGGTAGGGCTGAACAGAGGCACCCCCCTTATATCCATAACCCCGCCATAACGGAGTGTGCCATAGCCTGAAACAGGGCCAAAGAGCTGCAGCAGCGGGCTGCTGTCGGTGATTACTGTGCCACCTGCCCCCAGTATCTGAAGCGGGCGGCTTATGCTGCTGCCGGTGGTAAAGCGCAGTGTGCCGCCATCAAACAGGAAGCCTCCGGAGCCGAAGCTGTTCTCGGAAGTTGCCACCGTCACACCCCCACGGAACTGCGTACCGCCACTGTAGTAGCCGGACTGCGAGGTAAGATCCAGTGTCCCTGAGCCGACCTTGATAAGCGGCCTGCTGAAGGTTGTGCCATTGGCAAGGCCGTCAGTCAACTGTGCGGCCTCGGGCCTGCTGTCATTGTCTGCCTGCCCGAAGGTGAGACTGGTTGCCTCTGTAAAATAGGTGGTGAAGTCATACATGGCAAACAGGCCGCGCCCCAGGGTTGAGGCCAGCAGGACATCATCAATATCGCTGTAGTGAAGGGCAAATACCGGTGCATTGGGCAGCATCCTCCCCAGGGGGGTCCAGACAGCGCCGTTCTTCACAGCCGGGTCAATGGTATAGTAGATCGGGTTGACATAGTCATTGGCAGTGGTGCTGTGAAGCCCCCCGGCAAGCAGGGCGTTTACGCCGTTATGCGATACATATTCCACAGCCCTGCGGGCGATGAAGGTTGCCGGCAGGTTGGCAGAGAGGGAGTCAAAGTTGTACAGCGTTGCAGGGTCGTTGTTCCGTGTGCCGCGCCAGATACTGTTGCCATCGGCAACATAGAAGTTGGCGCTGCCGGTTCTGCCGTCAAACACCAGGCTCTGGATTGAGCGCCCCGGTTTTGTCCCTCCCAGATCCACCGTATCAAATGCAGTCAGCCTCACAGGGGCCATTTTCCGGGCATCATCACTGTACCAGAGTTGGCCGTAACGATTTTCCTCCTGAACTTCCTCTGCAGTGAGTGCCCCATGCATCTGATCCCCTATGCCGGCAAGAATCGCATCGGGCCGATCCTTTGCACCGTAGGCGATGCTGCCGAAACCATCGCTCTTGACACCTGTTACCTGTTTTTCACTGACAATCTCCTGTACCTGCACCCTGATACCTTTGCTGTTGACCTGGGAGAGGTCATCGGTGCCGGTGAACAGGGAATAGCCCCCCACCGCAAATCTTGTCTGCTCGTACCTGTTTAACACCATGGAGGGATAGAACGGCATCCGTGCATTATCCGTATTTACCGGGATCTCTCTGCCGTTTTCAACCCGGTACAGATACAGCGGTGTACTGCTTTTAGGATCCACAGAACCGTCACGGGCCATGGTGAAACGGCCCAATCCCCCCAGATACTGATTGCTGCCGTAGATAACCGCAACACCGTCCTTGCCGAAGGTCTGCCAGTTCACCGCATTGGCTCCGCCATCACCGGCGCTTATCATCCCCCACTGGGTAGTGCCTTTGATCTGGTAGACCGAGCCGTTATCCTGCATTCCTGCCACCGCAATGTTTGCCAGCGGGTTCCAGGATGAGGCGTCAACCTCGGAGACCTGGATGGTTCCAAGCAACGGTGTCCACTCCCCCTTGCCCTGAGGATTGCTGAGGGTATAGATGCCGCCGTCATCGGTCTGGATCAGACGTCCTGATGAATCTATGAACATACTGCGGCTGTCGGCATGGGGGATGAGTTGTTGGTGGTACCGATGTTGGTGAGCGGCTCCCAGGTTGTCAATCCGGTGTCAGGATTGAATACCCCCCGGAAGATACGGCCACTGTAGGCTTCGGCCCCGATGGAGTTGGGGAACTGCTCCTTGGTGCCGTTATCCGGTTGTCTGACACCTGCGACATAGATGATATTGGTGTTGTTCGGGTCTATGGCAAGGGCGGCATTGTTAAACTGGGCCGAAGGGAAAAGCCCCTGCTGCGGCAGGCCGTTCTCCTTGTCCCGATCCGTGGTGACCGGCTGGGTCATGGAAGTCCAGTTGTCGCCGCCGTCGGTAGAGCGATAGAAAACCGTCTTGTCAAACTTGATACCGTTCACCACCCCTGCCACCAGCGTACTGCCGGAGGTTGCCAGCA
>CAZYMK010000261.1:0-4619 GCA_964648885.1 uncultured Geobacter sp.
CGTATTGTTTCCCTCCCGTGCTGCAGACAGATCAAGGTCAGCGGTCAGATCAAGCTGGCGCGGTGAGGGAACCAGGCCGGAGGTGGCGCGGAGCCGGACTGTCACTTCTTCGGGTGTAACCTTGGTCAGGACCATGCCTGGCGGCAGCCCGTGGAAGGAGAGTGGTACCGGCACGATAGCAACTTCTCCCTGTCGGGCGGAGAGCAGCAGCCAGATTAGGGTTACTCCCAGCAGGACGGCTGATTTTGGCAGTAGGTCATCAAACATACGCCGAATAAACGGTTGACGCTGACTGTTGTCATCATCCGACAACAGCTCGGTAAGGCGTGCGGTCAGCTGTGCCGGCGTATGCATACGGGTAAGCTCACCAGCCACGGCCAGCGAGACTTCGCCCCGTTCTTCGGAAACCGCCAGGACAACGGCATCGGTGCGCTCGCTCAGCCCCAGGGCAGCACGGTGGCGGGTGCCGAACTGTTGGGGCAGGTGCTGCGCATCGGAAAGCGGCAGCAGACAGGCAGCCTGCACGACCCGTTCGTTCTGGATAAGCACGGCGCCGTCATGCAGCGGTGTGCTGTTTTGAAAGATGCTGCTTAAGAGCGGTGCCGATATACGAGCATCCAAGGCAATGCCGTTGCTGAGGTGTTCCTCCAGATTGTCGACGCGCTGGAAGACCAGCAGGGCGCCGAGCCGTTCATAGGCCAGGTTGAAAACGGTTTCAGCAAGGGTTGTCGGCGCACTGGAGCTCTTTTGTCTGCTGCTGCCCACCAGAGTCCGGAGCTTGCTGAAGCGGTAAAGTGTTTGCCTGATCTCGTTCTGGAACACCACGATAATGATGACTATAAGCACCGTTCCGGCCTGCTGGAGTACCCAGCTGGTCATATGGAGGCCGGTCTGGCGGGTGATGAAGTAGATGGCGGTAATGATGCCGAGGCCTGCCAGTACCTGCATGGCCCGACTTTTGCGGAACCAGGAATACAGCTGATATAACAGGATACTCATGATCAGGATATCGAGCAGATCCTGGATTCTGAACTGCGGCATTGGCGGGGGTCTCCTGCAGCTGCCGGCATGGTGATGCGGCGTTTGTGCTGGTACGGCTCAAGAAAATATGCTAGATGCTAAGGCTGTTTTTATACCATTAAAGCTTGCTGAAGGGTACCGCAAATTCCATGTTCAGGCTATCGCACAAAGGGGAGCAGATCCAGCAGATGTTTGATGCTATTGCACCCCGCTACGACTTTCTCAATCATCTGCTCAGTTTCGGCATAGACAAACGGTGGCGTCGTACCGCTGTTCGCCTGGTCAAGGCCTCGGCAGGGGGACAGGTTTTGGATGTGGCTACCGGTACCGGCGATGTTGCCCTGGAGATCGCTCGCACAACGCCGTCTTCCGTGCGGATCATCGGGGCTGATTTCAGCCCGGAAATGGTTGCCCTGGGGCGTGAGAAGGTGGCAGCCTCCCCTTATGCCGACCGGATAGATCTCAGGGTCGCCCCCTGCGAGGACCTCCCTTTTGCCGGAGGCACGTTTGATTCGGTCACCATTGCCTTTGGTATCCGCAATGTGGTGGATCGCCGACTGGGGCTTGTCGAACTATGGCGTGTGCTCAAGCCGGGGGGACGCCTGATTATCCTCGAGTTTTCCACCCCGCGCTCTGCCCTGTTCCGCTGGCTCTATCATTTCTATTTCCGCCGTTTGCTGCCGGTGATCGGCGGCCTTTTCTCAAAATATGATGCCTACAAATATCTGCCCGACTCGGTGCTGGAGTTTCCTTCCAGCGAGGAGTTCTGCGCCACCATGACCGATATCGGTTTCAAATCAGTACGCTGCCAGTCGTTAACCTTCGGCATCGCCTCTATCTATAGCGGGTCAAAAGAGTAATGATGGCAGCAGATCTCGCCCGTCTTGAACAGTGGTTCAGTCTGTTTACGTCAGGGTTTGCCGACCTCGATCCTGAAGGGCTGCGCAACATTCGCCTCAAGGAGGAGCATACCCGTCGGGTGGTTGCCTGCATGGGTGAGATCGCCGCAGGTGAGGGGCTGGACACCCCCCAGACCCTGACAGCCCTTTCCATCGCCCTGTTGCATGATGTGGGGCGCTTTCCCCAGTATCGCCGCTGGCGTACCTTTCGAGACAGTGAATCTGATAACCACGCCCGCCTCTCAGTAGAGGTAATGCGGGAAGAACGGCTGCTGGTTGACCTGCCTCCAGAAGAGCAGCTTCTGATCGAGGAAGCGGTGCGGTTCCATAATATGCTGGAACTGCCGCAACGGTTCGCCTCGCCAACCGATCGCTATATCCGTTTGATCCGGGATGCCGACAAGCTGGATATCTGGTGGGTGTTTCTGGAGTACTATCGGCAGCCGCAGGAAGAGCGGGCTTCTGCCGTTAGCCTTGGATTTCCCGACCTGCCGGAGGTGACACCGGCCTGCCTTGATGCCTTGGCTGCAGGGGAAGTGGTCAGACTGGAGCAGGCCCGGGTGTTGAATGACTTCAAACTGTTACAGATATCCTGGGTGTACGATCTGAATTTCGATACCACCAGGCGTCTGTTGCGTGAGCGAGCCTATCTGGAGCAGCTTGCTGCAACACTGCCGGACAGCCCTCGCGTGCAGGCTGCCGTCCGGCACGCTGCCGCGTCACTTGAGGTTGTCTGAAGCGCAGGTTAAGCGGTCTGCGGCGTTGTCTGTTTTGCCGGCTCACGTATGTCGTTATTTATTCAGGGAGGATGCATGACCGTACATGAAGGCTGTCGTTTGCCGGTAGAGAAGCTGCGCTGGGTCTGTGATCCTGCTCAGTTTGAGTTTGACACCACGGCTGATCTGCCGGAGTTGGCGGATGCGGTTGGGCAGGATCGCGCCTTGCGTTCGATCGAATTCGGGCTGGGGGTGCGTGAAACCGGTTTTAACCTCTACATCTCCGGCCAGACCGGTACCGGACGGACATCTACCATTCGTAACCTCCTGCGGCAGCGGGCACGGGAAGAAGCGACCCCGGACGACTGGGTCTATGTCTACAACTTCAAGGATGCCGATTCCCCTATCTCGCTGGCTTTGCCGGCCGGTCGCGGCAGTGAGCTGGCCGCTGACATGAAGGAGTTGGTCGAGGCGTACAAGAAGGATATCCCCAAGGCCCTTGAGAGCAAGGAGTACGAGTCACGTCGCAACGAGATTCTGGAGCAGTACCAGAACCAGAGTAACCAGTTGTTTGAGACCCTTGAGAGCGAGTCCGAAGAGCATGGTTTTGCTCTGCAGCGGACCGTGTCCGGCCTGGTGATTGTGCCCCAGAAGGACGGGCATAACTTTACCCAGGAAGAATATGAGGCCCTGACTGACGAAGAGCGGAACACGCTGGAAGAAAAGGGCAAGCTTCTGACGGAGCGATTGAATGATGTGCTGCGTCAGGTGCGTGATAACGAGAAGAGTACCAAGGAGTCGCTGGCACAGGCAGACCGTGAGCTGGGGCTGTCGTGCCTGGGGCATCGCCTTGATCCGTTGCGGGAAAAGTACGTCGGGCTGGAAAAGGTGCTGGCCTACCTGGAGGCGGTGCAGGAAGATATCCTCAAAAACCTCGAAGACTTCAAGCCGCAGCCGAATCAACCGCAAATTCCCGGACTGAAGATACCTCGTCAGGAGCCAAGTTTTGAACGGTATGAAGTTAACCTGCTGGTTGACCACAAAGAGACGGAAGGGGCACCGATCGTCTTTGAATCCAATCCGACTTACAATAACCTGTTCGGCAGGATTGAGCATATCATGCAGTATGGCGGTGTAGCAGTCACTGACTTTACCATGATCAAGGCCGGCGCACTTCATCGGGCAAATGGCGGCTATCTGGTGATCGATGCCCGCGAGGTGCTGATCAATCCCTTTGTCTGGGATTCGCTGAAGCGCTGCATCCGCACGGCGGAGATCCGGATTGAAGATGTGCTTGAACAGTACCGCTTTATGACCATGGTGTCGTTGAAGCCTGAGCCGGTACCGCTTTCCGCCAAGATCATCCTGGTGGGAACCCCCTGGATCTACTACCTGCTCTACTATCAGGATCCCGACTATCGCAAGTTTTTTAAGGTGAAGGCCGAGTTTGACAGTCGGGTAGCCCGCACGCCTGAAGTGGTGAGGGAATATGCCCTGTTTGTTGCCACTATCTGCCGTGAGAAGCAACTGCTGCACTTTGACCGGAGCGGTATTGCCTGCCTGCTGGAATACACGGCCCGCATGGTTGAGGATCAGCAAAAGCTTTCCTCCCGTTTCATGGAGATTGCCGATTTTGTGCGTGAGGCCAGCTTCTGGGCAGAACGGGACGGCCATCAGGTGATCAGCTGCGCTGATGTCCGCCGGGCAGCTGAAGAGCAGCTTTATCGGGTCAACCGGATCGAGGAGCGGATGCAGGAGTTGTTTGAGGACGGCACCATCATGGTCGACACGGAAGGGAGCGTGGTGGGGCAGATCAACGGGCTTTCGGTAATATCGCTGGGTGATCATACCTTTGGGCGCCCTTCACGGATCACGGCCCGTACCTGGCTGGGGCAGGCCGGGATGGTTAATGTGGAGCGGGAGGTGAAATTGTCAGGCCCGATCCATGACAAAGGGGTGCTGATCCTGACCGGCTACCTGGGGG
>CAZYMK010000262.1:0-4610 GCA_964648885.1 uncultured Geobacter sp.
ATCTGATTTAAAGATTATATTGTTTTTCATAGTTACAATATTTCGGGAATTTAGGCTGGATGGTTATTGGGTTTTGAAGAACTTAGCCTTCTCGCCCGGATATGTCTGCCTCGTATGCGATTTCTGTTCGTCGGGCCAGAGTTTTGCCTGCGGCTTCCTTCAGATTCCGGGTCACCCCGGACACCCTTGCCGTTCGGCTAACGGTTCCCACCATCAGGGTCCGTAGAGGACTTGCACCTCCAAGTCACAAACCAGCTACCACAGCTGATTCGATGGGGCTTACGCCCCACGCGCCCTGCCGGGCGCACTAAAGGGAAAGACCTCCTGACTTACGGTCTTGAACATCTCCTCTGCCTCAAACTCTTTGAAGCGCGACCAGCGCAGGTGTTCCTGCCCTGCTGCAAAGATCGGCCCTTCAATCAGCTTGCCTAGGCGATTGGCCTTCTTTTCTTTGGCGGTGTGGATATCATCCAGCCGTTTGATGAACAGCAGAAAGGAGATCTGCTCTCTATGACCGAGAGTGGGTTGGAGATCCCCCTGACCAGAAAGTATTCCAGATTTTGTCTATCTTTGATTTTATATCAGCAATAAGCACGCAGCAGGGGACTCTCAGGATGAACAACGTAGTGAGTTAATGTCGGTGACAGATCAGGTGCTGCGAGTGTTCGCCAAAGAACGCCGCCATCTCGGGCGAGTGACAGAACTGGTCAAAGCTGCCCCAGAACAGCAGCTGCTTGTCAAGGTAGAGCATGGATGAGGCATACTGGCCAATGGTGCCGGTATCATGGGTCACCAGCAGCACGGTGGTGCCGTTGGTCCGGTTCAGTTCGGTGATCAGCCCGTAAAAACGCTCCCTGATCTCAGGATCAAGGGCAGCGGTCGGTTCATCCATGATCAGTAACGCCGGGCTGTTGATCAATGCCCGGGCAAGCATGACACGTTGCTGCTGGCCCCCGGACAGCTCACCGATCATACGACCGTGGAGATGATCAATCCCCAACTGCTCCAGTATGGTCCGAACCTGGCGTCGGTCATGGCGGCAGGGGCGGCGGGGCACCGTCCTGCTTGCCAGCAACCCCAGTTGAACCACTTCAGCTACGGTGGCAGGAAAGGCCGGATTGAGCGGCCCCAGGTTCTGGGGCAGGTAGCCGATCTTGTCCCAGCTTTTGAACCTATCCACTGATTGGTCAAACAGGGTAATGTCGCCCCGATGAGGTGGAATCAGACCTAGCAGTGCCCGCACCAGGGTACTCTTACCAGAGCCGTTAGGCCCTACAATCCCCAGATACTCACCGGCCTTGACCGTAAAATTGATGTCGACAAGCGCATCAACCGCACCATGCCGACAGCACAACTGTTCAACCCTGATCAGTTCCTGCATGTATGCTCCACTACCATCAGGTTGACTTCCCATCATGGTATATCGCTGTTTTCAAAACGGCCCGGATCATAGCCTGCATTTGTCCTTCTTGCAATTCTCCATATTCTCATTATACTGAAGCAGCTTTTGAACACAGACTGATATTAAAGGAGCGCGACCATGGGACTCTTTGGCGGACCCAGCAAGCAGGAACTGATTGAGAAGGAAAACGAAATCAAGAAGCTGACACAGATGCTGGACAACGTCGACAACGTGGTGATGCTGTGCGACACCACCCATGACAACAAGGTCTTTTACATGAACCGCAAGGCCAAAGATCTGTTGCAGCAGCACCGCTCCGCGCTGAATGCCGGTCTGCGTGGTGCTGATGTGGCAAACGCATTTGAAAACTCGATCCACCAGTTCCACAAGGATCCGGGCCGGATCAGAGGTATTTTTGCCGACCCGCGCGGCAAGATGCCCCACTCCGCCGACATCCCGATCGGCAGCGTGACCCTGCAGACCAAGGCCTACCCGATCTGGGATTCGACCGATAGCAGTAAACCGCTCTGCTTTATGGCCTGCTGGAGTGACATCACGGCTGAGCGCCAGTTCAAGGAGCAGCAGTACAGGGATATCGAGCGCAAAAATTACCTTGAAGAGCGGATCCACCAGATTGCCACGGCCATGGAAGAGATGAGCATGACCGTCAACGAAGTGGCCGGCAACACCACCAACGCAGCTGATTCAGCGGCACAGGTGGCTGAAAGCGCCCACCAGGGTCAGCGGGTGGTTAACGAGGCGGTCAAGGGAATGCAGCAGGTGGCCGAGGTGGTTCGTTCATCTGCCATCATCGTCGGCAACCTGGGGGCAACCTCTGAAAAGATCGGCGAAATCGTCAACGTGATCAATGAAATTGCCGACCAGACCAACCTGCTGGCGCTGAACGCTGCCATTGAGGCAGCCCGTGCCGGTGAGATGGGACGCGGTTTTGCGGTGGTGGCTGATGAGGTGCGCCGTCTGGCAGAGCGGACCATGACCTCCACCAAGCAGATCGGCGCCATGGTAACGGAAATCCAGTCAAACACCAGCAAGGCGGTTGCCTCGATTGAAGGGGGCAAGACCGAAGCTGAAAAGGGTGAACACCTCTCGCACCAGGCCGAGGCATCCCTGATCGCCATTGTGGATTCAGTTGAGCATATCAAGAACCTGATCGCCCAGATTGCTACGGCCTCGGAAGAGCAGGCCGCCACCGCCACGGTGATCGCCGGCAACCTTGAAGAGATCTCACGGGCCAGCTAACCGGGACCAACCTTTTCAGACAGACAAAAAGCCGGGGCATCTGCCCCGGCTTTTTGTCTGTCTGCTCTTTGAAAATGGTTGGTCAGTCCCCTACACCACCAAAATATTCCCGCTCCTGGGCAGAGAACATCCGGTCAACATCCATGATGATCAGCAAGCGCTCGGCATGGTTAAACACGCCGGTGATAAACTCCTGATCGATATTGCCGGAAACCATGGTGGGGGGCGGCTGGATCTCGCTGGAGTGAATCCGGATTACCTCTGAAACCGCATCAACCACAAAGCCGGTCAGCCCGCCGGCCACATCCATAACCATAATCCGGGTATGGCTGTCATACTCTGATTCACACAGGCCGAACCGCTTGCGCATGGAAATGATCGGAATCACCTTGCCGCGCAGGTTGATGATACCTTCAACATAGTGGGGGGTGTTGGGCATCTTGGTGATGCTGGGCATCCTGATGATCTCACGCACCTTCAGGACTTCAACGCCATATTCTTCACTGCTCAACATAAAACTGACCAGCTGGATCAGCTGATCTTTACCGGACACTGCACCATCTCCGCTTTTTACCAGGGCTGTACTCGACATTGAAACCTCCTCCATGAGGGAATATGGCTGATATGCGGTTGAATAATAGCATAGAATTGCAAAAGGTGAAGAAGGAAACGTAGCAGACGGTCACAGCAGACCATACAGCGGTCCGCCTGCTGCTGCCAGTTCCTCTATTTTACGCACCAAAGCAGGCTCCTCCTCAAGGGGCGGCGCATGAAACGGCTTGCTGCGGGCATCAATCACCAGCGGTCCGCTGCAGCCCCAATGGCGCTGTCTGACAGCAGCGTCAACGCCATACACGTCGCTGGCCGGGTTGGAGCGGGTAAAGCAGACCCACAGGAAATTATCCAGCGTGGCACTGCAGAACCGGCTGTCATCAACCACTGCCACCAGGGCGATTCCCTCCGGCAGCGACTGCTGCTGCCAGAAGCTGCAGAGCTGCTCAAGAGCAGGGTCAGACTCGCCCGATGCCAGTTCAGCGGCTTTGCCCTGCAGTACCAGCACACCGGGCAGAGCCAGGGCAGGAGCAGACCACCCTTCCGGCAGCACCAGCCCCGGAGGCAGCTCAGTGCAGAGCGTGCGCCGTTTGGGGCCTGCAGCGGCAATCACCAGCTTTGAACCGCTGTTCAGGCCACCGCCGGAATAATCCAGGGTGTCGATGGTGGTGGCGGTCTGGAAATGCAGGTCCTGCTGCCAGTCCACCCGCTCCAGCAGATGCTGCAGCAGATCATCAATATGGTGGATATCCAGGGCCGGGTTATCCTGCTCCGCAACGATCAGCAGGTACTTGGCCAACGACAGCTGGCCCTGCCCTAAAATCGCATTGGCCTGGGTCAAAAGCTCACGGGGCCGGGTCACCCCGTCATAGGGGGTGTACCGCTCGGAGCCAATGGCCAGTAGCAGCGGATGCACACCGGCCGCATCAACCGCATGCACGGCCTTGACCCCGTGCAGCACTGTGGGGATCAGCTCGCCGGTCAGGTCATGGATAAAGGCGCCAAAGGAGGTATCTTCCTGTGGAGGACGCCCAACCGTTGTAAAAGGCCAGATTGCATCAGCCCGGTGGTAAACCGCCTCAACCTCGATGAACGGAAAGGGATGCACCAGGCTGTAATACCCCAGATGATCACCAAACGGTCCTTCCGGCAAGGTGGCGGCCGGATCAATGGAGCCGACAATACAGAAATCCGCCTCTGAGGGCAGCGGCAGCTGACCCGGCAACTGTGCCATGGTCATCCGGTGTCCTCCCAGCAGACCGGCAAAGGAGAGCTCCGGCATCCCCTCCGGTAGCGGCATGACTGCAGCAACGGTCATGGCCGGTGCCCCGCCCACAAAGACATTCACCTTCAGACGCTCGCCACGGGTAATGGCCTGCTGATGATGCACCCCGAT
>CAZYMK010000263.1:0-4596 GCA_964648885.1 uncultured Geobacter sp.
CTGATCGTGGCCGATTTCATCAACTGGGCCAAGAATCAGGGTATACCGGTGGGGCCGGGCCGGGGTTCGGCTGCCGGTTCGCTGGTGGCCTACGCCATCCGGATTACCGACCTTGATCCCCTGCCCTACAACCTGCTTTTTGAGCGGTTCCTGAACCCGGAACGGATCTCAATGCCTGATATTGACGTGGACTTCTGTCAGGACCAGCGTGAAAAGGTTATTGAATATGTAGTGGAAAAGTACGGCCGGGAGCGGGTCTGCCAGATCATCACCTTTGGCACCATGAAGGCCAAGGCCGTAGTGCGGGATGTGGGCAGGGCCCTGGGGATGCCCTATGGCGATGTGGACAAGATCGCCAAACTGGTGCCGGACGACCTGAAGATGACCGTGCCCAAGGCACTTGAGCAGGAACCTCAGCTGCGTGAACTACGCAACAGCGACCCCCAGATAAAGGAACTGCTGGAAACGGCCATCTGCCTGGAAGGTCTGGCACGCAACGCCGGCACCCATGCCGCCGGGGTGGTGGTGGCCCCGGATCAGCTGGAGGAGTTTCTGCCGGTTTACAAAGATCAGAAGACCGGCGGCATCAACACCCAGTACTCGATGAAGTATGTGGAGATGGTCGGTCTGGTCAAGTTTGACTTTCTGGGTTTAAAGAACCTGACCGTGATCCAGAACGCAGTACGGATGATCCGCGACGGCCAGAGCCCGGAGTTCGACATCACCCGACTGCGGGATGATGACAAGGCCAGTTACGACCTGATCTCCTCCGGTAACACCACCGGTATCTTCCAGCTTGAATCCAGCGGCATGAAGGAGATGCTGGTCAAACTGAAACCCTCCTGCTTCGAGGATGTGATCGCTGCCTGCGCACTCTACCGTCCCGGCCCGCTGGGCAGCGGCATGGTGGATGACTTTATCGAACGGAAACATGGCCGTAAACAGGTTGTCTACGACCTGCCGCAACTGGAACCGATCCTGAAGGACACCTACGGGGTCATTGTCTATCAAGAGCAGGTGATGCAGATCGCCCGTTCCTTGGCCGGTTATTCCCTGGGGCAGGCCGACCTGCTGCGCCGCGCCATGGGAAAAAAAGACGACAAGGAAATGGCCCGCCAGAAGGATCAGTTTCTGGCCGGAGCACAGGCACAACAGATTGATGCCAGAAAGGCGGAAGGCATCTTTGATCTGATGGCCAAGTTTGCCGAGTACGGCTTCAACAAGTCCCACTCGGCCGCCTACGCCCTGATCGCCTACCAGACTGCCTACCTGAAGGCCCACTACCCGGTGGAATTCATGGCGGCCCTGCTTTCCTGTGACATGGACAGCACCGACAAGGTGCTCAAAAACATCAGCGACTGCCGCGAACAGGGGATTGAAGTCCTGCCGCCCGATATAAACACGTCAGGGCAATCCTTTACCGTGGTGGGCAACTTGATGCGCTTCGGTTTGGGCGCTGTCAAAGGGGTCGGTGGCGGTGCCATAGAATCGATCCTGGAAGCCCGTAAAGAGGGGCCCTTCACTGATTTGTACGACTTCTGCGAACGGGTGGACCTGCGCCGGGTCAACCGCAAGGTATTGGAGGCCCTGATCAAGTGCGGCGGTTTTGATTCACTGCACCAGTTCCGCGCCCCGCTGATGGCAGCCCTGGATGATGCGGTGGCAAGCGGTCAGCGCTTTCAGGAAGAGCGGGACAGCGCCCAGGTATCGCTCTTTGGCGACCTGCCGGAAACCACCGGCGGCACCAAAGCTGCTCGCAAACTGCCGGTGGTTGATGAATGGCTGGACAAGGAAAAACTTGGGTTTGAAAAGGAAGCGCTGGGGTTCCTGATCACCGGCCATCCGCTGGATCGTTACGCCAACGAGATCAGGCGCTTTGCCTCGGCCGACATCACCCGCCTGATCGACCTGCCGGAAAACAGCGAGGTACGGGTCTGCGGCATTGTCACCTCGTTAAAGGAGATCACCACCAAAAAGGGTGACCGTATGGGCTTTGTCACCATTGAAGACCTGACCGGCCAGATTGAAATCACGGTCTTTTCCGATATGTACATCCAGTTCAATCACCTGTTGAAGTGCGATGACCCGCTCCTGATCACCGGCAAGCTGGAAAAAGGAGAAAAGGGCTGCAAGCTGCTGGTGATGAAACCGCAAGAGGGCAACGGTCGTAAGTTCCCCGGTCAGGTCAACGTCAATGGCGATATCAAGCTGTTGACCGACGCCCAGGAGCAGCAGACCACCCGGATCAGCCTGACGTTGCGCCTGCCGGAACTGACCAACGACAAGCTGACGCCGATCAGACACCTGCTGGAAAGTTACCCCGGCAACCTGCCGGTGCAACTGCTGCTGGAGATTCCCGCACGGAGCCAAACCGTAATCAAACTGCCGGAACATCTCAAGGTGGCGGCCAGTGATGAATTTAGGCTGGCGGTAGAACGATGTGTCGGGTATAATGCCGCGATCTTTGAGTAAACAAGGGGCCAGGGTCAAGGGGCCAGGGTCAAGATAAAAGGAGTCCCGAATGGCAGCTACTGTCTACATGGAGTTTGAAAAACCGATTGCCGAGTTGGAAAAAAAGATCGAAGAGCTGCGCGCCTTGGGTGCTGACGGAATGTCGGTAGAGATCGACGCGCTGCAAGGCTGTGTAGAGGCAAAACGTCAGGAGATCTTCGATAATCTGACCCGTTGGCAGAAGGCTCAGGTGGCCCGCCACATCAACCGCCCCTTTACCCTGGATTACATCCAGCACCTGTTTACCGACTTCAACGAACTGCATGGCGACCGCAACTATGGTGATGATCACGCCATAGTGGGCGGTCTGGCCCGCTTTGACGGTCAACCGGTGATGGTACTCGGGCACCAGAAAGGGCGCGACACCAAGGAAAAGGTGTTCCGCAACTTCGGTATGCCCAACCCGGAAGGATACCGCAAGGCGCTGCGCCTGTTCCGGATGGCCGAACAGTTCGGCCTGCCGATCATCACCTTCGTGGATACCCCCGGTGCCTACCCCGGCATTGGCGCTGAAGAGCGGGGGCAGGCTGAGGCCATTGCCCGCAACCTGCGTGAGATGGCTGAGCTGAAAGTACCAATCATTGTCTGCATAACCGGCGAAGGCGGTTCTGGCGGGGCCCTGGCCATTGCGGTAGGCAACCGGGTGCTGATGCTGGAGCACTCGGTCTATGCCGTTATCTCACCGGAAGGCTGCGCCGCCATCCTCTGGTCCGACGGAACCAAAGGGGCACAGGCCGCCGAAGCACTCAAACCCACCGCCCAGGACATCATCGAGCTCGGCGTGATCGACGAGATCATCCATGAACCAGCCGGCGGCGCCCACCGTGATCACGAAGCCACGGCCCAGGCCATGGGTTCTGCCATCCGCCAGCATCTGGCAGAGCTGCAGGAAATGACACCTGAACAACTGGTTGAAGACCGCTACCAGAAGTTCCGTGCCATGACCCGTATGGCTGACTAAGCTCCCATTGCAACTCAAGGCGATACTTTCACAGGGGCGTTGAAACAACGCCCCTTTCGTGTTTACAGCAACCTATGCACACAAACAACCGGCTACTCAAATGGCTGTTGATCAGCATCGGCCTGCTCTGCACCGGGCTGGGGGTAATCGGCATCTTTGTGCCACTTTTGCCCACCACCCCGTTTCTGCTGCTGGCTGCGGCCTGCTTTGCCCGCAGCTCAGAGCGGTTTCACAACTGGCTGGTGAGCCACAACCGGCTGGGACCAATGATCAGCGGCTACCTGGATGGTTCCGGCATTCCGCTCAGAGCCAAGCGCATCGCCATCACCCTGGTCTGGCTAACCTTGGGTTCTTCCACCCTGCTGCTGGTGAAACCGATCTGGGCGCAGGGACTCTTGATGCTGCTGGCGATCGGCATCACCTGGTATTTGTGGCAGTTGCCGGTCCGCAAGGAGACACGATGAAACTGAAGATCTTGAAATATCTGGGTATGATTGGCGGAGGCGCTCTGGTCGGCGGTCTCTTCGGCTGGATGTCCCAGTGTGCCGGAGGCGGCACCTGAGCCATGATGAGCAACCCCTGGTCAGGGGCTTTCTATGGCGCTGTCATTGGACTATTTTTGGCACTGATACCGGGTGAATCAAAGCCCCAACCTCCTGAGGACAAACCATGACTGAACGTCTGCAGAAAATTATTGCCGCTGCCGGCATCACCTCTCGCCGGGCTGCAGAAGAGCTGATTTTGGCCGGACGTGTAGCCGTCAACGGCCAGGTGGTCACAGAACTGGGCAGCAAGGCTGATCCCCGCAAGGATCAGATCACCCTGGACGGTCAGACGATCAAACCGGCTGAAAAGCTCTACTATGTGCTGCTGCACAAACCGGCCGGCTATGTTACCTCGCTGAAGGACCCCCAGGGTCGCCAACTGGTGACCGAACTGGTCAAGGATGTCGGTGAGCGGCTGTTCCCGGTGGGCAGACTGGATTACAACTCTGAAGGGCTGCTGCTCTTGACCAATGACGGTGAATGGGCCAACCGGCTGATGCACCCCCGGCATCAGGTTGACAAGGAATACCATGTGCGGGTACGGGGCAAGATTGATCCGCAGCAGATCAAGAAACTGGC
>CAZYMK010000264.1:0-4592 GCA_964648885.1 uncultured Geobacter sp.
TGGCCAGCCATTTTCGCCGGATCTGGCGGATCAGAGAGCTACTTGATCAGAAGACAGCTCCGGCTGATATCAGCAAGCAGCTTAAAATCCATCAGTTCTTTTTGAATGAGCAGGTGGCGCAGGCCAGAAAATATCCGGTGCCTGAACTTGAGGCACTGTTTGAACGGTTGTATCAGGGGGATATCGGTATCAAGACCGGTGCTTCATCAGCCACTGTTCTGCAGGGGTTAGTGTATGACAGTTGCAAGGGGAATGTATAACGCTGCACAAGCAGGCATCAGACAAAGAAACAGCAAAAGGGCCTCTGCCGTCTGGCGGAGGCCCTTTTGTGGTATGTTGTCACAGTGCAGCCTGCTAGCCGAGGGTGTTAACCAGCTTGGTCAGACGAGAAACATTGCGTGAGGCACTGGAGGAGTGAATGACCCCTTTGGTGGCGGTCTTGTCAATGACCGGGATAGCAGCCTTCAGTGCAGCAACAGCTGCCTCTTTATCTTTGCTTGCAACCGCTTCGCGAACCCGCTTGATGTAGGTCTTGAGGGTTGATTTCTGATGACGGTTACGGGCATTGCGCTTTTCGTTCTGCTTGATACGCTTGATTGCCGATTTGTGATGTGCCACGTGTTACCTCCGCATGAATATACAGCAAACCAGTGCTGCAGATGTTTAGTTGAATTGAAGCGAAATTTTTAGCACTCTGCGCCTGTACTGTCAAGGATAAAGTGCTGTTAAACAGTGCTGATGGTAACCTTGCGGTCGTCTACTGCCAAGCGCCCTTCACAGAAGAGGCGTACCGCCTCGACATAGGTGCGGTGTTCTTCGCCATGAATCCGCTGTGTCAGGGTTTCCAGGGTGTCGTCCTGCAGCACCGGTACCACGGACTGCAGGATGATCGGACCGGTGTCGGTACCGCTGTCAACAAAGTGAACCGTGCAACCGGTAAAACGCACACCATAGTCAAAGGCCTGTTTCTGGGCATCCAGACCGGGGAAGGCCGGCAGCAGGGCAGGGTGGATGTTGATGATGGCATTGGGAAAGGCCCCGATCATGACCGGCGACAATAGACGCATAAAGCCGGCCAGGATCACCAGGTTGACATTGTTTTGCCGTAAAAGTTCCACCAGGGCTGTGTCATAGGCTTGTCGGTTTGGGTAGAGCTTGTGATCCAGAACCAATGCCGGGATGGTGTGCTTGCGTGCCCGTTCCAGGGCGTAGGCGTCAGCCTTGTTACTGATCAGGCAGGCGATCCGGGCGTTTTTGATGCGCCCGGCCTCCAGTGCATCCACGATCGCCTGAAAATTGGTGCCGTTACCCGAGACCAGGACGGCAATGGTAGTCTCTTTGGCAGCACTCATACCAGCAGCACCTGTTCGGTCTGGCTCTTACTCATACCTTTTACCTCGCCGATCAACCAGGCCTGCTCGCCGAGACCTTGCAAGCGTGACAGAATGTCGTCCACGTCGCCTTTATCCACGGCCAGCACCATGCCGATCCCCATATTAAAGGTGCGGTACATCTCGTCCTGTTCAACATTACCACCCTTCTGCAGCAGGGGGAAAATTGCCGGCATCTGCCAGGATTCCAGCTTGAAATGGGCTGCAGAGCCTTTGGGCAGAATGCGCGGTACGTTTTCCAGCAGGCCGCCGCCGGTGATATGAGCGATGCCGTTGACCTTGAAATCCTTGAGCAGGTTCAGTACCGAGCGAACATAGATCCGGGTGGGGGTCAGCAGTTCTTCAGCCACCGTCTTTGGGCTGCCCGGCAGGAGGCTGGTGACGGTGAGCCCCATCAGGTCAAAGATGATCCGGCGGGCCAGGGAGTAGCCGTTACTGTGCAGACCGCTGGAACCGATACCGATCAGTTTGTTGCCCACCGTGATGGATGAGCCGTCAATGATCTGATCTTTTTCAACCACACCAACCGTGAATCCGGCGATATCGTACTCACCATCGCTGTAAAAACCAGGCATTTCAGCGGTTTCACCACCGATCAGGGCGCAGCCTGCCTGGCGGCAGCCTTCGGCAATACCGGCGACCACCTGAGCCGCCTTTTCAGGGTCAAGCCGACCGGTGGCCAGATAATCAAGGAAAAAGAGCGGTTCAGCTCCCTGTACCACAATATCATTGACGCACATGGCTACCAGGTCGATCCCCACGCTGTCGTGACAATCGGCAAGAAAGGCCAGCTTCAGCTTGGTACCGACTCCATCGGTACCGGAAACCAGTACCGGATTTTTATATTTACTTGCGTTCAGCGAAAACAATCCGCCAAAACCACCCAATTCGGTCATGACCTCGGGCCGAAAGGTTGATTTTACCAGCGGCTTGATCATCTGGACAAAACTGTTGCCGGCGGCAATGTCAACGCCGGCCTCCTTGTATGTAGCGCGCGGTGTGGTCACTTGATACGGCTCCTTGTCTGGCTGCACAATACGGCAGCATTTTGCTCTGGCTGGAAAGGTACCTTTCTAGCCAATCAGCCTGCAAAAGTCAATCAGCTCTCAGTAGATCAAGGAGGTCGGGGCAGTTTAGGCTTGACAGGTGAACCGTTTTTGCCGTTATTGTAGCGCTATCATGGGCTTGAGTTATGCATGGTATACAGGTCTGGTGGGCCTGTTGCTGTACGGATTGCTGGCAGCGCCGTTATCAGCCACAGCAGACATCTATCGGTATGAGGATGAAGAGGGTGTGCTGCATTTTACGGATGCCCCAACCCACAAGAAATTCAAGATCTTTCTGCGTGATCTCCGTAAAGACAAACAATTGCGCACCCGCTTCAGGGTGGCTGCCCGTAATCCACAGGAGTTTGAACATCTGATTACGGCTGCTTCTGCAAAGTACGGGGTGAGCGCTTCCCTGATCAGGGCGGTGATTCAGGCTGAATCCGGCTACAACCCCCAGGCAGTCTCCCGCGCCGGTGCCGGTGGCCTGATGCAGTTGATGCCGGGTACGGCCAGGCAGCTGAAGGTTGCTGATCGCTTTGACCCCGGCCAGAACGTGGATGGCGGGGTGCGCTATCTCAAGTTTTTACTGGATACCTTCAAGGGGGATGTTTCTCTGGCACTGGCCGCCTATAATGCCGGTTTGTCCAATGTGGCAAAATACGGCGGTATTCCGCCTTTTGAAGAAACCCGTACTTATGTCAGCCGTGTCCTTGCCTTTATGAGATAACCGCCATGTCTACCTATCATCCTATTTTTAATCCCCCCAATATCCTGACCATGTTTCGGGTGGCCTGCATCCCGCTGATGGTGGTGCTGTTGCTGTCGCCTGATCGTGAATCCTGTTTCTGGGCGGCCTGGGTCTTTGCGCTGGCCTCGCTCACCGACTGGTTTGACGGTCATCTGGCCCGCAGGATGGGGATTGAGACAGTTTTCGGCAAGTTTCTTGATCCGATTGCCGACAAGCTGCTTGTTACCGCTGCCCTGATCATGCTCCTGCCCTACGATCGGGTGCCGGCCTGGATGGTGTTTGTGGTGCTGGGCCGGGAGATTGTCATTACCGGCCTGCGCAGCATCGCCTCATCAGAAGGGATCGTAATTCAGGCCTCTGATCTGGGTAAATACAAGACCATCTTTCAGCTGACCGCCATTATCGGACTGTTGTTGCACTTTGATTATCACTGGTTTTTCGGTATTGACCACCCGCTGGTATTCGTCAATATGCACAACGCTGGTATGTTCTTTTTCTGGATCGCTTTTGTTCTGACGGTTTGGTCAGGGGTTGATTATCTGGCCAAATTTATCAAGGTGATTGTCCGTTAATGCAGCTGTCTCCCACGATCTCCCTTGCGGAGCTCGCCGCACAATTTCAGCTCGATCCTCGGCCGTTTCAACAGGTTGCCACACGTTATCCTTGCCGTATTACCCGCTATTACGCCGGGTTGATCAGCGCACCCGGTGATCCGATCTGGCGCCAGTGTGTGCCTTCACCTGAGGAGCTGCTGGATGATACCCAGTTGCCGGATCCGCTGGAAGAAGAGCGTCTGAGCCCGGTGCCGGGGCTGATTCACCGCTATCCTGACCGGGTGGTGCTGCTGGTATCCAATCAGTGTGCGGTCTATTGTCGCTTTTGCATGCGTAAACGTCAGGTGGGGCAGGGGGTGGTGCACTGCGACCTGCAGGCCGCCTTGGAGTATCTGGCGGCACATCCTGGTGTGCGTGATCTGGTGCTGTCCGGTGGTGACCCGCTGCTGCTGCCTGATGATGAACTTGCCCGGTTGCTGGCAGCCCTACGTCGTATCCCCCATCTTGAAATTATCAGAATCGGCAGCCGGGTGCCGGTGACCGACCCTGAACGGATCACCCCGCAGCTGTGCGCGATTCTGGCAGCGCATCCCCCGCTCTACCTGAACACCCACTTCAATCATCCCCGCGAGTTGACTGATCAGGCTGCCCGGGCCTGCAGCCTGCTGGCCGGAGCAGGGATCGTGCTGGGCAACCAGACCGTGCTGCTGAAAGGGGTTAATGATGATCAGGAGGTACTGCAGCAGCTGTTTTGCGGGCTGTTGCGGATGCGGGTTCGTCCCTATTACCTGCACCAGATGGATCTGGTGCAGGGAACAGGACATTTCAGGACCGATCTGGAGCAGGGCAG
>CAZYMK010000265.1:0-4571 GCA_964648885.1 uncultured Geobacter sp.
CTGATCTCTTCACCGCGATGGGCAGGCAGGCAGTGCAGTACGATGCTGTCCGGCTTGGCAGCGGCCATCAGGTCATCATCAACACAGTAGCCCTGAAACGCAAATTCCCGTTGCTTCTGCTCCGACTCCTGCCCCATGCTGGCCCAGACATCGGTATTGATCACATCGGCATCCCGCGCCGCCTCTTCCGGGTCTTCAGTAATCGTGATGGTGGCCGTACCCTGCTTTTGAGCCCAGTCCCAGACCTGACGGTCCGGCTCGTAACCGTTCGGGCAGGCCAGGGCCAGGTCAAAACCGAAGATGGCAGCGGCCTCGATCCAGGTATTGGCCATGTTATTGCCGTCACCCACCCAGGCGAACTTCAGCCCTTGGTAACCGCCTTTCTGCTCGATCACGGTCTGCAGATCTGCCATGATCTGGCAGGGATGAAACAGGTCGGTCAGACCGTTGATCACCGGCACACTGGAGTAGCGGGCAAACTCATCCACGATCTCCTGGCCAAAGGTGCGGATCATCACACCATCACAGTAGCGGGACATCACCCGGGCACTGTCCTTGATCGGCTCTCCGCGCCCCATCTGGGAATTGGCCGAGGAGATGAACAGACCGTGGCCGCCCAGCTGGTACATACCAACTTCAAAAGAGATCCGGGTACGGGTGGAGGCCTTTTCAAAGATCATGGCCAGGGTCTTGCCTTGAAGCAGGTGATGCGCAACACCGCTCTTCTGCTTCTGCTTCAGCTCTGCTGCCAGGGCCAGCATGGCGTCCAGTTCCTGCCTGGAATAGTCATGCAGTGCCAGAAAGTGTTTCGTCATGCCGCAATCTCCTTGAAAATCCCCTCCAGGATCTGAATCATCTGATTGATTTCCTGTTTGCTGACTGTCAACGGCGGCACAAAACGCAGCACGGTGTCATGGGTGACATTCAGCAACAGACCTCGCTCATGACCCTTTTTGACAATATCGCCACCGGGAATAGCCAGCGACATGCCGATCATCAGGCCAATGCCGCGCACCTCTTTGACAAAAGGATACCGCTTGCCCAGCGTCTCCAGTTCACCATGCAGGTACTCGCCCATTTCCTCAGCCCGATTCAGCAGGCCTTCTTCCAGAATGGCACGCACCGTGGCAATACCGGCAGCGGCCACCAACGGATTCCCCCCAAAGGTGGAACCGTGGGTGCCGGGTACAAATGAAGCAGCAACTGCATCTTTTGCCAGCATGGTGCCGATCGGCGCTCCACCGGCCAGTGCCTTGGCCAGGGTCATGATATCCGGCGTAATGCCGAAATGCTCGTAGGCAAACAACTTGCCGGTACGTCCCATCCCCACCTGCACCTCATCCAGGATCAACAGCAACTGGTGACGGTCGCACAACTCCCGCACCCCCTGCATGTATTCCTGCGAAGGGATGTTTATGCCTCCCTCTCCCTGAATCGGCTCCAGCATAACGGCACAGGTCTGGGGAGTAACGGCTGCCTCCAGTGCAGCCAAGTCGTTAAACGTCACATGACAGAAACCGTGCAGCAGCGGGTCAAAGAAACGCTGCACCTTTTCCTGACCGGTGGCCGAGACCGTGGCCATGGTGCGTCCGTGGAACGATTCGGCAGCGGTAATAATCCCGTACCGCTCCGGGTTTTCAAAGGTTTCACGGCTGTATTTGCGGGCCAGCTTGATGGCTGCCTCATTGGCTTCGGCGCCTGAGTTGCAGAAAAAGGCCTTGTCAGCAAAGGAGTGGCTGCAAAGCAATTCAGCCAGCTCGATCTGCTGCGGAATCTGATAGTAATTGGAGCAGTGGATCAGGGTTGCAGCCTGTTCCTGCAGCGCCTTGACCACCCGGGGATGGCAGTGTCCCAGGTTGTTGACCGCAACACCGGCCAGAAAATCAAGGTACTCTTTACCGTCAGCATCCCACAGCCGACATCCTTCACCCCGTACCGGCGCAATCGGGTAGCGGCCATAGGTCTTCATAATGCAATTGTCTGATTTTTCAACCCATTGTTGGTTGGTCACTTTGTTATCTCCGTACCTATGCCGACATCGGTAAATATCTCCAACAGAATGGAATGTTCCATCCTGCCGTCAATAATGTGGGCCTTCTTGACACCATCATTGAGCGCTTCGGCACAACAGACCACTTTGGGGATCATACCGCCGGTGATTGATTCATCGGTTATCAGGCCGTGCATCTGGGCCACGCTGATCTTCTGGATCAGCTTCTTGTCTTTATCCAACACACCGGGGGTGTCAGTCAAAAGGATAAGCTTTTCAGCATTCAGGGCAGCTGCCACACGACCTGCCACCACATCAGCATTAATGTTGTAGCTTTCCCCGTCCAGCCCAACGCCAACCGGCGCAATCACCGGCAGATAGCCGCCCTGCTCCAGGGTCTTGATCAGATCAGTGTTGACCTTGACCACATCACCGACATAGCCGATATCGATCTGCTCGAGCGTGCCGTTTTCACTCGGCAGCTCCTGCAGCAGTTTCTTCGAGAGCAGCAGACTGCCATCCTTGCCGCACAGACCGACCGCCTTGCCGCCATGCTGGTTCAGGTAGCCGACCACCTCTTTGTTAACCTGGCCCACCAGCACCATTTCCACTACGCCCATGGTCTCACTGTCGGTAACCCGCATGCCGCGCACAAACTCGGAGACAATCCCGTACCGTTTGAGTGTCTCATTGATCTGGGGGCCGCCGCCATGCACGATCACGGTATTGATCCCCAGCGACTTGAGCATGATCACATCCAGGGCAAAGGATTCCTTCAGGCGCTCATCGGACATGGCATGGCCGCCGTACTTGATCACAAAGGTGCGTCCTGCAAATCGCCTGATATAGGGCAGCGCCTCCATCAGGTTATTGGCTTTTTCTATCAGATGTTGCACGGTATCCCCCTACCCCAACAATCCTGCTGCTGTTGCCAGCGCCTCGGCCAGTTTTTCCGGCTGGCTGCCTCCGGCCTGGGCCAGCTCCGGCTTGCCGCCACCACGACCGCCAACGATCGGCGCCAGTTGAGCCACCAGTTCACCAGCCTTGAAGCGATCAGTCAGGTCCTTGGTCACCGCCACCAGCAGGTTGGCCTTGCCGTCCAGCTCGGCCCCCAGTACCAGCACGCCCGAACCGAGCTTGTCACGCAGCTGGTCAGCCAGATCACGCAGCGCCTTGACATCGGCAACCTGCACCTGGGTTGCCAGCAACTTGACGCCTCCCGCCTCCTGTACCTGAGCAAGCAGATCACCGGACTGGGCCGCATGCAGCTTGCCCTGCAACGCCTCCACCTCTCGCTGCAGCTCTCGTTGGCGATCCACCAGTTTTTCAACTCGATCCACCAGCTTGCTGCTGTCTGCCTTCAGCAGATCCGCAACCGTCTGGCGCTCCTGCTCCAGCCTGCGCACCAGATGCAAGGCATTGAAGCCGGTAGAACCTTCAATCCGGCGCACCCCGGCAGCAATACCGCCCTCTGACAGGATCTTGAACAGGCCGATGTCACCGGCAGCCCGCACATGGGTACCGCCGCACAATTCGCTACTTACCTCCCCAACCCGCACTACCCGTACGGTATCGCCGTACTTCTCATCAAACAGTGCCGTGGCTCCACTGTCCACCGCTTCCTGCATCCCCATTTCGTTGATGACAAGCTCGGCGTTTTCCATGATCCAGCCATTGACCTGGTCTTCAACCTGCTGCAGTTCATCAGCGGTCATGGCGGTAAAATGGGTAAAGTCAAAGCGCAGACGATTCGGCTCAACCAGTGAGCCAGCCTGCTTGATATGCTCTCCCAGCACTCTGCGCAGGGCAGCCTGCAGCAGGTGGGTAGCGGTATGGTTGCGGGCAGTGGCCTTACGCTCGTCAACAGCTACAGTCAGGTTAATGCCATCCCCCACGCTGATGTTTCCCTCCTTGACCAGCACCTGGTGTACCACCAGATCAATAAAGGGGCGAGCGGTGGCAACCACCTCAAGATGGGCTGAACCGCTGGAAATGGTGCCGGTATCACCGGCCTGACCACCAGACTCGCCATAGAACGGCGTAGATCCGCAGATCAGATCCGCCCGGTCGCCGGCAGTCAACGTGGTCACTTCCACACCGTCACGCAGCAGCGCGATGACCGATGAGAACGTGGTCAGGGCACTGTAACCGACAAACGAGGTACGCAAACCACGGTTATGCAGCTCCTTGTAGACATCGGCTATCCCGGCAGCACCGGAGCCTTTCCAGTGTTCACGTCCCAGCTCACGCTGCCGCTCCATGCAGGCCTCAAAACCGGCTTCGTCCACACTGAAACCATCAACCCGCACAATATCCTCGGTCAGATCCACGGGGAAACCAAAGGTATCATACAGTTTGAACAGGGTCTCACCTGGAATCACGCGTGAACCGGCAGCCAGCAGCGCAGCCACCTCATCATTCAGAATCGCCAGACCGCGATCAAGGGTCTCGTTAAAGCGCTCTTCCTCGGCCAGCACTACCTTCTTGATGTAAGACTCACGCTCAGCCAGTTCAGGATAGGCATGCCCCATCATCTCCTTGACCGCATCAACCATCTTGCAGAGCAGTGGTTCAGCAACCC
>CAZYMK010000266.1:0-4524 GCA_964648885.1 uncultured Geobacter sp.
CTGCGGGAAAACTTTATCGAGCGGGTCTTCAGCTACCGCCGCTGGAAGAATTTTCTGGACGAAGGCCCTGCTCTGGGGCAACTGGTGCGCTTTCATACCAATCACAAGCTGCTGATGATGGCCCACAGCCCGGAGGTCTACCGTGCCATGGGGGTGTTGGTGGCCCACGGCAAGAATCTGCCCCTGCCGGAGCTGCTGCAGCGCTATGAAGAGCTGTTCATGAAGGGGTTATCATTTCATGCCACCTTCAAAAAGAACACCAATGTGCTGCAGCACCTGATGGGGTACTTCAAACACGAATTGACTGCCGATGAAAAGCAAGAGCTCCTGGAGGTGATCGGTCAGTACCATGACCAGCTGACTCCGCTGATCGTGCCGATCACCCTGCTTCGCCACTATGTGCGCAAATATGACCAGCAGTACCTGAAAGAGCAGGTCTACCTTGGGCCTCATCCGGCAGAACTGATGCTGCGCAATCACGTTTAAAGGTATTAAAACGGATTTTGCTCTCGCAATACTTGCACAATATTCAAATAGTTTTATAGTTGTCTGGTAGTCATCATGCTGCACCCAGGGAGCGTGGTACGCCATGGCCATCAGACAGGAACTTCTGGAAGAGTTGCGCAACCGTCGTACACTGGCCCTTGCCGGCGGCGGTTTTGAAAAGATGCAGAAGCGGCACGCGCGGGGGCTTTTAAGCGCCCGTGAACGGGTTGAGCAGCTGTTTGATCCCGGATCGTTCAGCGAGTTTGGCATGCATGTCAACCATGCCTGCCATATGCCGGACTTTGTCGATAAGTTCATGCCCGGTGACGGGGTGGTCTGCGGTACCGGCAACGTGAATGGCCGTCCGGTGGCGATCTATAGTCAGGATTTCACGGTTGGCGGTGGTGCGCTGGGGCAGATGCATGCCAAGAAAATCAGCGATATCATGACTATTGCCAGTGAGACCGGCATACCGGTGGTGGCGATCAACGACTCCGGCGGTGCCCGGATCCAGGAGGCGATTCACAGCCTTTCCGGCTACGGTCAGGTGTTTTACCAGAATGTGGCTGCCTCCGGGGTGGTACCGCAGATCGCCATAATTGCCGGCCCCTGTGCCGGTGGTGCTGCCTACAGTCCGGCCCTGATGGATTTCATTATCCAGACCCGCACCAATTCCAGCATGTTCATCTGCGGTCCTGAAGTGATCAAGGCTGCAACCGGGCAGACTGCGCCGATTGAGCAGTACGGCTCTGCCGAAGCACACGCCTCCATCAGCGGTAACATCCACTTCATTGCCGAGGATGACCGCCACGCCCTGGCCTTGGCCCGCAAACTGATCAGCTTTCTGCCGCTCAACAACCTGCAGGACCCGCCCCACTTGATTCCGGATGATATTTTGCTGAACCCTGATCCGGCATTGAACGAACTGGTGCCGGAGGACTCCCGGGCAGCCTACGATGTCTATCAGGTGATCGACTGCCTGTTGGACTCCGGCGAATGGCTGGAGGTGCAACGGGAGTTCGCCCGCAACATCGTGGTCGGTTTTGGGAGGATCAACGGCATGGTGGTGGGGGTGGTGGCCAACCAGCCAGCCTGCAAGGCTGGCTGTCTGGATATCGACAGTTCAGACAAGGCGGCCCGTTTTATCCGTTTCTGTAACGCCTTTAATATCCCGCTGCTTAATCTGGTGGATGTACCCGGCTTCATGCCGGGATTAGCCCAGGAACGGGGCGGCATCATTCGACACGGTGCCAAGATGCTGTTTGCCTATGCCGCCGCAACCGTGCCCAAGATCACGGTCATCATGCGCAAGGCATATGGCGGTGCCTACCTGGCCATGTGCTCCAAAGATATGGGGGCAGACTTTGTTTTTGCCTGGCCCTGTGCCGAGATTGCGGTCATGGGAGCTGAAAGCGCCGCACGGATCATCTACAAGAAAGAGATTGCGGCTGCACCGGACCAATCCAAAAAAGCAGCAGAACTGATCAAGTTCTACCGCGAACACTTTGCCACCCCGTACCAGGCAGCATCACGGGATATGGTAACGGATGTGATCGAGCCGTCTGAGACCCGTGCCCGTGTCTCGCTGGCCCTGCGCACATCACTGACCAAACGGGTCAGCAGACCGGCCAAGAAGCATGGTTTGATACCGCTGTAACCTTCAGTCAGGGAGTTATGTATGTCAACAGCAGTAGAACAGCCAAATGCGGCTCGAGAACCTGCCGTCTTCAAAGTTTTGCCGGACGGTACGGTGTTATACAAAACCTGGCAGGATGCTGCCCTGGCGCGACAGCAGCAGGCCACACATCAGCAGCAACTGACCGTTGCAACCCAGGCCCAGGCCAAACTGGGGCAGCAGTATACAAGCTCTGACGGTACATTGGTGCCTGCCACCCTGGCCGGGCTGATGGAGTTTCAGGCAACCGGCCTGATTGTGGTGCTGGTGGTGCTGGCCGGTTTAAGTCTGCTCTGTGCGGCCCTGGGTCGCCTGCTGCGGCAGCAGGATCAGCCGGTTGCAGCCCGACCCGTTGACAAAACAGTCCCGCCAGGCATCCATCCGGGTCTGACTGATCAGCAGCTGGTGGTGCTGCTGACTGCCGCTGCCAGTGAGATGCTGCAGCAGCCGGTCCGGGTGGAGCGCTTCAGGCAGGCACCCTCCGGTGACCCGACCTGGGCAGCCCAGGGGCGCAGTGAGCTGATGCATTCACATCGTCTGAAGTAAATCGGCAAAGAAAGGAATCAGCTGCTATGAAGCGCTTGCGGATAACCCTTGAAGGTAAAACATACGAAGTTGTTGTAGAAGTTATTGAAGATGCAAATGTTTTCACAAAAGTACCGCAACATGTTGCCCCCAGTCGGTCTGCTCAGGTTGCTGCTGAAGCTCCGGTGCAGCAGCAGGAAGGCGGTACCCAGGTACTCAGCCCCATGGCCGGTCAGGTCTTCAAGTGTCTGGTCAAGGCAGGGGATCAGGTAACGCAGCAGCAGGTGCTGATCATCCTGGAGGCGATGAAAATGGAGACGCCGATCTATGCCTCTGTTGCCGGTGTGATCCGGTCAGTGCAGGTTAAAGAGGGAGATGCGGTTGATGAAGGGCAGCTGCTGCTGCAGATAGAAGGGTAGGGGATCATGGTTGGTATTGTTGATGAACTGCTGCGGATGGTGAGCCATGACACCGGTTTCACGCTGATCACCCTGCGGATGGTGGTGATGTGGTGTGTCTGCGGTCTGCTGTTCTATCTGGCCATCAAGAAACAGTATGAGCCGCTGCTGCTGCTGCCGATCGCCTTTGGGGCGCTTCTGGCCAATCTTCCCACCCGTGGTCTCTACGATGGAGGCTGGACCATTGATGGCATGTTCCACTCCACAGCCGGACTGTACTACTACATCAGTCAGGGGATCCACCTTGAGCTGTTTCCACCAATCATCTTTCTGGGGGTGGGGGCGCTGACCGATTTTGGTCCGCTGATCGCCAACCCGCGCACCCTGTTGTTGGGCGGAGCTGCCCAGCTGGGGGTGTTTGTCACCATGTTCTGTGCGGTTGCCTCTGGTTTGTTTACGCTTGGTGAGGCTGCCTCCATCGGCATCATTGGCGGTGCAGATGGTCCAACTTCTATTTTTACAGCCAACAAGCTGGCCCCGCACCTGATCGGCCCAATCGCGGTGGCTGCCTACACCTACATGAGTCTGGTGCCACTGATCCAGCCGCCGATCATGAAGCTGCTCACCAGTGATGCGGAAAAGCGGATCAGGATGAAGAGTCTGCGCAAGGTCAGCAAGCTGGAGCGGTTGGTGTTTCCGCTGGTGGTAATGGTGGTCTGTATCCTGGTGGTGCCCGATGCATCGGCCCTGGTGGCCATGCTGATGCTGGGCAACCTGCTGCGGGAATCAGGGGTGGCTGACCGTCTGGTCAAGGCCTGCCAGAACGAGATCATTAATGTCACCACCATTTTCCTGGGCACGGCAGTGGGAATGACCATGCAGGCTGATATCTTTCTGCGTCCCACCACCCTGGCCATTATTGCCATGGGGGTGGTGGCCTTTGGCATGTCAACAGCCGGCGGGGTGCTGCTGGCAAAGCTGATGAACCGGCTTTCGCCCAACAACCCGATCAACCCGCTGATCGGTTCTGCCGGTGTCTCGGCTGTGCCGATGGCAGCCAGGGTCAGCCAGCAGGTAGGTGCTGGCTACGATCCCCAGAACTTTCTGCTGATGCATGCCATGGGGCCCAATGTGGCCGGGGTAATCGGCACGGCTGTGGCAGCCGGGTATATGATCAGCAGGCTGGCAGGCTGATCCGCTGCTGAGAAGCATCAGGCAGAACGTACACAGGCCGGTCAGATGACCGGCCTGTGTACGTTCTGCAGCCTTAAAAAGATCAGCGATGTAGATTATGGCCCGTACAGCAGGTTGGGCAGCCAGAGCGATATGGCCGGCACATAGGTAATCAGCATCAGGTAAAGGATCATCACCAGAATCCAGGGGGCGCAGGCCTTGGTGGTTTCGGTCAGCCCCAGTTTTGATATGCCGCTGGCCACGTAC
>CAZYMK010000267.1:0-2162 GCA_964648885.1 uncultured Geobacter sp.
TGTATCTGTAAAGAGCGGTAGCGCATCACAGGCAGGGCCTGCAAGTGTTACACGAAGAATCGTTTTGCAGGTTGGGGGCTGGGCAAACATGAACGGCACGGCAGGCTTTTGATAACGTCTGACCAACTCTGGATCAGGTGAAAGCATGCGGGACAACAGCCAGGAGGCCTGACAATCGTCACGCTGAGGACAATCAGGGCAATGACAAACGGACGCAGTACAGCCGGTACGCAGCAAAGCCGTTTCAAAGCCGCTGCCGTGACCGGTTACCAGCGGTTGAATCGCCAAAGCTGCCGATGCTGAGAGCGGCAGCTGCAATCTGACCAGATTCAGGTCCATATAAAACAGGGCGACCGTTGCCGGTCGCCCCTTGACTCACTGCTTGTCATCAGATGTTTAGAACTGTGCCTTGATATACTCCCTGTTCATCCGGGCGATAAACTTGACGTTGATCCCCTTCGGGCAGGAAGCCTGGCACTCATAGTGGTTGGTGCAGTTACCGAAATGGCAATCTTTCATGGCTTGTACCATGTTGAGTACCCGTTGCTTGGCTTCGGCCTGTCCTTGCGGCAGCAGGGCAAACTGTGAAACCTTGGCACCGGTAAACAGCATGGCTGCACCATTGGGGCAACCGGCCACGCAGGCGCCACAGCCGATACACTCGGCAGCATCCATAGCCTCATCAGCAGCAGGCTTGGGAATCAGGATAGTGTTACCGTCGGCAACCCCGCCGGTGTGGCAGGATGTATAACCGCCAGCCTGGATAATCTTGTCCAGAGCCTCACGGTCAACAACCAGGTCTTTTACGATCGGGAATGCCCGGGCACGCCAGGGTTCAATGTAGATGGTGTCACCGTCATGGAACTTACGCATATGCAGCTGACAGACCGTGGTACGCTCTTGACCGCCATGGGGCATGCCGTTAACCACCTGTGAGCACATGCCGCAGATCCCTTCGCGGCAGTCGTGGTCGAAGGCCACCGGCTGCTTGCCGGCCTTGATCAGGTCTTCATTCAGCACGTCCAGCATCTCCAGAAAAGAGTGGTGCTCAGTGATCCCTTTGACGGTATAGTTTTCAAACTTACCCTGATCGTTGGCATTCTTCTGACGCCACACAACCAGGTTGATGGTCATGGTTTTGTGATGATCGTTGTGTGCGCTCATTATTTGTAGCTCCTTACGGCGAGATGGACGTTCTCGAATTTGAGGGGCTCCTTGTGCAGCTCGGGCTCGTTATTGAGGCCCTTAAACTCCCAGGCACCCGCATAGCAGAAGTCGGCGTCATTACGCTTTGCTTCACCGTCATCATACTGATGCTCAACACGGAAGTGCCCGCCACAGGACTCTTCGCGGTGCAGGGCGTCGCGGCACATCAGCTCACCAAACTCAAGGAAGTCGGCGGTGCGACCGGCGTTTTCCAGATCCTGGTTGAACTCTGCACCAGTGCCGGAAACCTTGACATTCTGCCAGAACTCTTCCCGCAGGGCAGGAATCTTCTTCAGGTTTTCATTCAGCGAGGCATCGGAGCGGGCCATACCGCAGTTTTCCCACATCAGGCCGCCCAGTTCACGCATGAATTCTGCAACCGTCTTCTTGCCGTTGATACCAGTCAACTTACTGTTGCGTCCATTTATCTCATCGACCGACTGCTTGAACTCGGGCAGATTTGTATCCGTGCCGTACGGCTTGATAGAGGCCAGGTAGCCGCCAATGGTATACGGAATCACAAAGTAGCCGTCAGCCAGACCCTGCATCAGGGCCGATGCGCCCAGACGGTTGGCACCGTGGACCGAGAAGTTAGCCTCGCCCAGTACAAACAGGCCGGGGATGTTGCTCATCAGGTTGTAATCAACCCAGAGACCGCCCATAGAGTAGTGGGGTGCCGGGTACATCCGCATCGGACGCTTGTAGCCGTCTTCGTCGGTGATCTTCTCGTACATCTCGAACAGGTTGCCGTAACGCTCCTTGATGGTATCGGCACCAACACGCTTGATGGCGGTGGAGAAATCAAGGTACACGCCGCGACCGCCGGGGCCAACGCCACGAGCGTCGTCACACTGCTCTTTGGCGGCACGGGAGGCGATATCACGGGGGGCCAGGTTACCGAAGGAGGGATACTTGCGCTCAAGATAGTAGTCACGATCCTCTTCAGCGATTTCGTT
>CAZYMK010000267.1:2262-4506 GCA_964648885.1 uncultured Geobacter sp.
TTTACTGTGCCGGCCTTGATCTGACGGGACAGGGCCGAGTAGGCACCCAGCAGCAGCTGCTGGCCGGTCTGACCACGGGCATAGAAAGTACGGGAGACCTGGGCACCACCAAAGGAGCGGTTATCCAGATAGCCGGCATAATCGCGGGCAAAAGGAACACCCTGGGCCACACACTGGTCAATAATATTGTTGGACACCTGAGCCAGACGCCAGACATCGGCCTCACGAGCGCGGAAGTCGCCCCCTTTGATGGTGTCGTAGAACAGACGGTAGATGGAGTCGCCGTCATTCGGATAGGCCTTGGCAGCATTGATACCGCCCTGGGCTGCGATTGAGTGTGCCCGGCGGGGGCTGTCCTGGTAGCAGAACGCCATCACGTTGTAGCCCAGCTCGCCCAGCGAGGCTGCGGCAGCGCCACCGGCAAGACCGGTGCCCACCATGATGACGGTGTACTTACGCTTGTTGGCCGGGTTGACCAGCTTCAGGTCGAAGCGGTGCTTGTCCCAGCTCTGTTGAATCGGTCCGGTTGGACATTTGCCATCAAGAATCACGGTATCCCCCTTAACCTTTGATTATTCCGAGCAGAATTGAAAGCGGTATGGATGCGTACCCCAGGAACAGAACCAGGGCGATGACCCGACCGGCGGTAGTAATGGTAGCCAGGGTGTTGTCATTTGCCAGACCGAATGTCTGGAACAGGCTCTGGATGCCGTGGTACAGGTGCAGAAACAGCACAGCCATGGCGGCTGCATAGAGGCCTGCACCGGAGAAGCCGGTGAAGCTGGAGGCAACCATGGCAAAGACATCAAAACGACCGGATGCATCATTGACCAGTGTCAGGTCGGGGGTTACCCGCATGGTGAAATGCAGGATGTGAAACACGATGAAGGCCATCAGCAGCAGGCCGGTCCAGATCATGTTCTCACTGGCAAAGGTGGTCTTGCGGGTAGCCTTGACCGCATATTCAGAGGGACGCCCGCTGCGATTCTCTATGGTCAGCTGGATGCCGAAGACCACGTGAACCACAAAGAGTGCCAGCAAAACCGCCCTGAACCCCATAATGACGACCAGAGGCATGCTGTGCAGATGCTCGGCATAAGCGTTAATACCGCTTGGGCCGACAAAGATGGAACTGTTGCCGAGAAGATGGACAATTGCGAACAGGACCATTGCCAATCCTGTTGCCGCCATCACGATCTTCTTGCCGATGGATGTGTTCAGAAATTCCATAAACTCCCTTCCTTTATGATGTAGTGTTGAAGCTCACGTCAGGGTGGTTAAACATGAAGACGGTCCTTAAGGCGGTGGCCCCCGCCAGTTAAGCCTGCGATAACGCCGCATGGGAAGCCTCCTTGTGAGGGTAACTGCTGTATTTGAAAAAACTGCCGGATTGCTGAAATCCGTCGGCATACTAAATGCCGTTCTAAAAAAATGCAAGGCTTTTATTGTATACAGCATACGGGTTCAGCTGTTTGTCAAGGCGCGCCGTTCCTACATTCCCAGCTTCTGCCTGATAGCCTCCACCACCCGGTAGGCGTCATTAATGGCCGTATAGATCAGATTGGGATGTTTTTCCTCCTGAATCGCCCCTTCACTGATCTTCATGTACGAGGGTGAAATAGCCCCGCCCACCACGTAGACCCCCTTGCGGGTCGATTCAAATTCGGCCGTCAACAGCACCAACCGATCCCCCTCTTTGGCCACCTTGCAGACCCCGGCAGTGCAGGAGATGGTCTGCACCCCCAGTTTATCAAAGATCGGCACCGGCCCCTGAGAACCGATGCAGGCGATCACGTTCTGCATCGGAAAACTCAAGGCATGGTACAGATCAATGCCGTCAGCCTGCTTGAACTCATTGATCCGGATCACCAGCCGGTCAACCCCCTCGTCATCCACCTCGCCGATGCGAGGCGTGGCCCCCGGCAGCAGGCGGATGTTGCCCCCCAAGAGGATCTCCTCACCCAGGCGCTGGGCTGTCTCCTTGTTCACATCGAACTTCTCTGATTTATGGGCCCAATAAACCGGCTGGGTATCGTTGCATTCACGCTTGGCTTTCAGGACGGCAATCACCACATCGGCAGCGGTGTTGCCGCCGCCGATCACCAGGGTCTTGACCCCCACGTATTTGAGCGGATCATCCACGTTCTTGGCAACCATCTTGGCATCACCGTACACTGACAACTCACGGGGGATGCTGCTGCCAAAGGCCAGCACCACCTTACGCCCCTTAAAACGCCCCTTGTC
>CAZYMK010000268.1:0-4505 GCA_964648885.1 uncultured Geobacter sp.
CCGATGGTGGCAGCCCAACTTGATCTGATCCAGGAGCTGCAGACTGATAGCTGGTGGCAGGATGTCACTCTGCCGATGCTGGAGCAGGTGCGACAACGGCTGCGTAATCTGGTTGCCTTTCTGGACAAGGGAGAGCGCTGGATTGTCTATACCGACTTTACCGATACCATTGGCGACCCTCAGCCGGTCTATGCGCCGGGCTATGCCAATGCCGATGAGATGAAACAGTACAGGAAAAAGGTTGAGCAGTTTATCCGTGACCATGCCAACCATATCACCATCAACAAACTGCGGATGAACCGCCAGATTACCAGACAGGATCTGGACGAGTTGGAGCGGCTGCTGTTTGCATCAACCGAAGTAGGCAGCAGGCAGCAGTTTGAACAGGTCTTTGGCCACCAGCAAAGCCTGGGGCTGCTGATCCGCAAATTGGTGGGGCTGGAAAGACAGGCTGCAATGGAGGCCTTTGGTGAGTTTCTGCACAACAGCACCTACAGCGCTACCCAGATCAGATTCATTGAGCAGATCATCAGCTACCTGACCCAAAACGGCGCCATGGACCCTGGCCTGCTGTATGAGCCGCCCTTTACCGATCTGCACAGCGAAGGGCTGGATGGCGTGTTTGGTGATGAAGGGGCCAGCCGGATCATCCATCTGCTGGAAGAGATTGAGCTGAAGGCAGCGGCGTAATACACAAGGAACAGTATGACCTCATTTGTAGAGCTGTTTTCATATGGTTTTATCCAGCGGGCCTTACTGGCAGGTGTCCTGATTGGTGTGCTCTGTGCCGTGCTGGGGGTGTTTCTGGTGCTGCGTCGATTGTCACTTATTGGTGACGGTCTGGCCCATATCACCTTTGGCAGCGTGGCCCTGGCCCTGTTTGTCGGTCTGCAGGGGGCAGCCATGCTGCTGATTTCACTGCCGGTGGTGGTGCTGGCCTCGTTGGGGATTTTGAAACTGGCTGCCCGGGCCCGTCTGGGAGGGGATGCTGCCATCGGGATCGTCTCGTCGCTGGGGGTGGCAACCGGCGTGATGCTGTCCGTGATGGGGCAGGGGTATGGCGTTGATCTGTTCAGCTACCTGTTTGGCAGTATTCTGGCCATTACCGTCACGGAGCTGCTGGTGGCGGCCGGCCTGTTTGTGGCAGTGCTGGGGCTGCTCTGGCTGTATTACCACGAACTGGTGGCCCTGACCTTTAACGAAGAGCTGGCTGTGATCAGCGGCATCAAGGTGCGTTTTCTGAACAGCCTGCTGGCGGCCCTGACCGCCCTGACTGTGGTGCTGGCCATGAAACTGGTGGGGGTGATGCTGATCTCGGCCCTGCTGATCCTGCCCGCCTCGGCTGCCTTGCAGGTGGCCCGTGGTTTCAGGATGACGGTGATTATATCGGTGGTGATTGCGCTGCTGGCTGTGGTGGGGGGGATTCTGCTCTCGTTCCTGTTCAATCTGCCGTCAGGCGCCACTATTATTATGCTGGCCTTTACCCAATTCTGTGTCTGTTTTCTGTACAGGCAGCTGCGTGGTGTCAGAAATAAAAGCTAAAATCCTTCCATTCGTGTCGGTTTTCTTCCAGGCAATCAATCAGGATATCCACAAGGTCAGGATCAAACTGTTTTTCCTTTTGCCGGATCAGTTCGGCAACCGCTTCTTCACGATTCATGGCCGGGCGGAATGAACGGACCGAGGTCATGGCGTCAAAGGCATCGGCCACGCTGATGATTCTGGCATAGAGGGGGATTGATTCCTCACGCAGTTTGGACGGATAGCCGTTGCCGTCCCATTGTTCGTGGTGATAGAGGATGGAAGGCATGAGGTGTGAGAGGCTGTCAACCCCCACCACCAGGAGGCCGGCCTTGTAGGGATGTTCGCGTATGATGGCTGCCTCATGCTGGTCAAGGGGCAGCAGTTTGTTGAGGGTTTGTTTGTCGGTGCCGATCCCCTTGGCGATGTCATAGAGGATAGCGGCGGCATACAGATCCCGTAGTTCAATCTGCGACAGTTTCATGCGGGAACCCATGGCCAGACTGATTTCGGCCACCCGTTTGATATGCCCCTGGGTGTAGCTGTCCCGAGACTCCAGGACCGCCACCAGTACCTGGATCAGGTCGTTGACAAACTGGGGTTCCCAGGTGCCGGCTATGTCGTATTTTTTTGCCATTTGGTTTCTATACCTGAAAAAAATCCAATGTCAAACAGCGTTTAACGTCGTCCCTGGGCCAGCTTGCAGGAGCCGGGATCGCGGCGCAGCAGCCACATGCAGACCGGCCCCACCAATGCACCCAGGCCGACAGTGGTGAAGGCGATTCCCCAGGCACCGTTTACGCCGGGTAGCGGCTGCCAGTACTGGAAATGATCAAGGGCCCAGCCAAAGACCGTGGGTGAGATCATTCCCATGGTGTAGCCCACCAGTGATTGCATCCCCATGGCCGCCCCCAGGTAACCGGGGGCCACCAGCTCGGTCAGGGCAGTGGAAAAAACCGGTGATTCAGCCACAATCAACCAGCCGTAAATGATACCGACCGCCACGGTCAGCCAGAGGTTGGTGTTGATCAGCCAGCCGAACAGGAACGAACAGCAGGCTGAGCCGAGCATGACGATGCTGACGGTGGCTGTCCGTCCGAACCGGTCTGACAGACTGCCGGTAATGGCGGTGGAAAAGGTGCCCAGCCCGATCAGGGCTGCAGCTATGGCAGCACCAAGGGCGGTGGCGCGCCCCCCCTGCACCCCCCAGGAGAGCAGGGCCGCCGTAAAAAAGGGGGCCAGCCAGCTGCGCATGCCGTACATCTCCCACATGTGGCTGGCATAGCCCAGAATTACCAGCAGGGCCGGGCGGTTCTGCAGGATTTCGCCGCTGAAACCGCGTGGACTGGGCTGCGGTGCCGGTGGTCGGTAGCCGCGAAAGACCAGTAATGAAAGTGCTGAGCCGAAAAAGACCCCGATGGAGCAGACCACCATGGCGGTACGCCAGCCAAAACTGCCGGCAATAATGCCGGGCACCACCAGCGACAACGAAGCCCCCAGTACCAGCGCCCCTACATAGATACCGACTGCCCGGCCGCGACGGGTGCTCTCAAACCGTTCTGCCACCAGTTTCAGGCCCGGCATGTAGGTGCCGCCCATGCCGATGCCGGTCAGCCCCCGCAGGATCAGTCCGGAGTAATAGTCGTCCGCATACAGGGCAAACAGCAGGTTGGCCACCCCGGACCAGCAGGCAGCCGTTATGAAGATCCAGCGGATGTTCAGGCGGTCGGACAGGGTGCTGAGCAGCACCCCGGAGGCGATATAGCCCAACTGGTAGACGGAAAAGATCACCCCGGCCTGGGTGTTGGTCATGTCCCATTCGGTCTTCAGGATCGGCAGGATAGCCGAATAGTTGATGAAGACCAGCATGATGAAGATCTGGCTGCAGCAGAGGGTCAGCAGCCAGACCGTATCGGAGCGTTCCTTACTCAAACAGTTCTGCCTCGGCCAGCAGTTTTCCTGCCATATCCTTTGCTGACAGCAGTGGCTCACCGGACAGCGGCCAGCTGATCCCCAGTGCCGGATCATCCCAGGCAATGGTTCGTTCAAACTCCGGTGCCCAGTAATCAGTGGTCAGGTACAGAAATTCGGCATGATCGGAGGTGACGCAGAAGCCGTGGGCAAACCCTTCCGGTACCCACATCTGGCGCTTGTTCTCAGCCGACAGGGTTGCCCCGAACCATTTCCCGAAGGTGGGTGAGGAGCGGCGGATATCCACGGCCACGTCGTAGACCTCGCCGCTGATCACACGAACCAGCTTGCCTTGGGGGTGCTGAATCTGATAATGAAGCCCCCTTAACACATTACGGGCTGATTTGGAGTGGTTGTGCTGGACAAAGTGCCGCTCAAGGCCGGTCAGTCGCTGCCAGACCCGCTCGTTGAAGCTCTCAAAGAAAAAGCCGCGATCATCGCCAAAGACCTTGGGCTCCAGAACCAGAACGCCGGTAAGGGGTGTGGTGATACACTGCATGGGTGGTTGCTCCTTTAAAGGATGATGCCCTGTCTTAACAGATCAGAGAAAAATTGTGAATAGTTGTCGGAGGGACTGGTAAAAGTGAAAAACTGCGGTAAGCTGTCTGCCATGGTACAGGAAACGACATTTGACAACGGGGTCAGGGTGATCAGTCAGCAGGTGCCCGGCATGCACACGGTCTCCATCGGGATCTGGGTTGCCAACGGCGCCCGCTTTGAGCAGCCTGCCGAGCAGGGTGTGGCCCATTTTATCGAGCACCTGCTGTTTAAGGGGACCGAACGCCGCACCGCCCGGCAGATCACCCGAGAAATGGATTCGCTGGGGGGGATGCTGAACGCCTTCACCAGCTACGAGTATGTCTGCTACTACGCTAAATCACTGGCGTCTGCAGTTCCCAAGGTGATTGACATCCTCGCGGACATGTTTCTGCATTCCGTCTTTCCGCCGGAAGAGATTGAGCGGGAGCGCAAGGTGGTGCTGCAGGAGATCAAGATGCGGGATGATGCACCGG
>CAZYMK010000269.1:0-4505 GCA_964648885.1 uncultured Geobacter sp.
TGGCATCATCGGTGAGCAGCGGAGTGGCTGCCCAGACAGGTGCAGCAAGCAGACAGACCGTAATCATGGATGAAAGCAACGATTTCATACATTCTCCTTGGCAAAAAGTTTACAGCTTGAACTGACGCACAATGTTGCGCAGGTCTTCTGCCAGAGAAGCCAGCTGTTGGGCCGCAGCTGCCGACTCCTGGGCGCCGCTGGCTGTCTGGGACACAACCTCGGTAATCTGGTGCATGTTGTTGCTGATCTCCGAGGTTGTGGCGGTCTGTTCTTCTGCAGCGGTTGCCACCTGGTGAATCTGGGTGGTGACGTGATTGATCTGATCCAGAATCTGCTCCAATGCCTGTCCTGATTCTGCGGCCTTTTCAGTCCCCTTGGCAACTTCATGGACCCCTTCTTCCATGGCAACCACCGCCCCTTTGGTTTCCTGCTGAATCGCCTTGATCATCTCACCGATCTCACGGGTGGCCTTGGTGGTCCGTTCGGCCAGGGCACGCACTTCATCGGCAACCACGGCAAACCCGCGCCCCTGCTCACCGGCACGGGCCGCTTCAATGGCGGCATTCAGCGCCAGCAGATTAGTCTGATCGGCAATATCTTCAATGGTGCCGACAATGGCACCAATCTGGTCGGAACGGGCTCCCAGGCTCTCAACAGCCCTGGCTGAATTGGTCACACGGTCGGCAATGCTGTTCATAACAAAGATTGTTTCATCAACAACTTTTGATCCGGTTACTGCAGCGCTGCTTGCCTGTTGCGAACCTTCGGCAGCAAGCTGGCAGTTCTGGGCAATATCACCGGAGGTGGCGGACATCTCCTCTCCGGCTGTGGCAACGGTGGCTGCCTGGGCTGATACCTCTTCAGCGCCGGTTGCCATCTGCTCTGCGGTTGCATTCAGCTGTACCGAGGCGGAGGCAACCTGCTCGGTGGTTGAAGCGATCTGGCTGATCATGCCGCGCAGCTTTTCTATAAACAGATTGAAATAGCGGCTCACGTCGGCCAGTTCATCCTGTGTGCTGTCATCAAGACGCTTGGTCAGATCTCCTTCACCCTGCGAGATATCCTGCAGCATGTCCCGCAGGGCATTAACCGGCCGCATGATGGTGGTCATCAACCAACCAGCCAGGCCGGCCTGCAGGAGGATGCCGATACAGCCGACAATCAGGGCATGGGTAATGGCCTTGCTGATATCAGCATCAAACTCTTTGTCGGCAGCCTTCATCTCTTCTTCAAGAGAAGCAACCACCTTGTCCATACCTGATTCAACCTTGGCCACCTGGACGTCAAGCATTCCGTCAAGCTCTTTAATCTCAGCGGTAATGCCATCAGATGACTTCAGCAAGGGAAGCATCTTTGTTTCAAAGACGGTGATGATTTCCGTAATGGCTGCTTTTACGTCACCTGCCTGCTTCTTTTCATCCGGTGTATCTGCAGATGTGACCACTGCCTCAATGTTCTTGATGACTTCAGGTTTTTTGGCAGACCACTTTTTTTCAGCTTCTGCCAGATCACGGTTAATAACAGCATCAGCAATGATCTGATACAGGGCCAGACCACCCATTGATGCCTCTTTGGCGACAACCGCATCATGGGCACGGCCGGCGCCAACATCCTGCATATGCCTGAGCACCCTGAGGTCCAGGTAGTTCCAGCCTACAATTCCTGCAATGGTGAGCAGCAGGATAATAACGTTGATAATAATCTTGGATTTGATGGTTGCCATGATGGAGCCTCTCCGGAGAACACATTGGAATTGGTGAGCGGGCCGTAATTCTAGCATCATCAGCCGGATACTGCCATCGGGTGAACACCTGATTTTAGGGGGGAATTGACAATTATCTTTAAAAACGGCAGTTGCTCACGCAAAGACGCAACGCCCGCAACGAAAACATTTAGTTGCAGAAATACCGGCTTCACTCGTTTGGTTATTTGGCTTTTTTACAAGATGCTGTTTGGATTGCGTGGCGTCGTTGCGCCAATGCATGAACGGCTTTTTCGGGATTTCATCAAAAGACGCCAAGTTCCAGGCTACGTCTGACCAGGTCGGCAGTATTGTGGAGGTTCAGTTTTTTCATCAGCTTGGTGCGGTGGGTTTCTATGGTTTTTATGCTGAGGCAGAGTTCCTCTGCAATGGCCCGATTGTTTCTGCCCTGGCAGATCAGCTGCAATACCTCCAGTTCCCGCGTGGAGAGTTGCTTCAGGGGCGTTTCCGCGTCAACCGTAATTCGTGGGCTTATGTAGGTGCTGCCGCCAAGTACGGTTTCAATACCGGTGATCAGTTCGCGTCTGCACCAGATCGGGTCTTCATGCATGGTGAGCATGATCACCGGAATGGCAATCCCTTCTTTTCTCAAATTCTGGACCAGCGGGATGCCGCCTACATCAGGCATTGAAATATCCACCAGCGCGATGTCGGGTCGTACCCGTTTGATCTCATCCAGCGCCGTCATGCTGTCGGAACATTCAGAAACAATATCAAACAGGCCACTTTCCTGCAGCAACCCGCGCAGCCCCTGGCGAAACATGGCATGGTCATCGACAAACAGTATGCGAATCATGATAAAGGCACCTCAAACCGGATGGTTGTTCCGCCTCCTGACGGTGAAACAATCACGAGCTTGCCGCCTGCAAGGCGTGCCCGTTCCTGCATGATGGTAATCCCTGCTCCATCAGGGGTTGATTCTGCATTACCGCAACCATCATCACGGACTTCCAGCGTTGCCATGGTGCCGGTAACCATCAGGGTTGCCTTAATGGTGTCGGCACAGGCATGTTTTACCGCATTGCTGATAGCTTCCTGGGCGATAAAGAAGATGGCGGTAGTGATGTTCTTCGGCAAAGCATCCACTGCACCGGACAAATGCAGATTAACAGGCGTCGGCTGATGAGTACCCAGCTTGTCGATAACAGCGGGAAGTGCTTCAGACAGTCTCAGCCTGCTGTCATCTGCCTTGCGTAAATCAACAACAACGGTACGCAGATCAGACAGCGTTTTTTCTATATCGCGTACAACCCCCGTTAATGCTGCCTGTCGTTCCTGGTCATCTTTGGTGCTGCCAATCGCCTGGACCTGCAGATTCAGTTTAATCGCCTGCAGCGCCTGACTGATTTCATCATGGAGCGCACGGGAGATGCGCAGTCGCTCCTGCTGGCGCTGCTCAATCAACAGCTCTTCAAGGACCTCTCGACGGGTTGACTCTGCCAGCAGACGTTTCAAGGCGGTCTGCTTATCTGAAAGGGCGTTGCCCAGAGCCACTGCCATCCGCTGCAGATCACCGATTAATACTTCCATTTCAGGGATGCTGCTGCTGGGCCACTCCGGCTGTGTACCCAATGCAATCTTTTCGGGCAACTGTGAGCTGCTTTGTCCAAGGGCAAGCAGAGAACGGTTGATGTGTCTGCTCATCAACACACCGGGAAGCAGAGAAACAATGAAGAGCAGCAGGGTAAGGACAAGTGTTTTGATTGTGCTGGCAAGTACAAAGGGCATCCATGCTGCTGTGGGGGTCTGAATGAGTAACGTTCCGGCGCTGGTGTGGAGGGTGGTAAAATAACGCGATTTTTTCCACTGGGCAGCAAATGATGTGTTTTTTGTTTTCTCAGGTTTCCAGTGGTTGATGAAATCCCGCTCATGGGTAATCTGCCCGCCGACAGGTGGTTCAAGTCCGACCGGCTTCCTGTTTGAAGCTATCAGCCGGTTGTTCTTGTCGTACAAGGTGTAACTAACTCTTTCAAAGGCTGCATTGGCCTGTATCAACAGGGTAAGGTGACGAACCGTTGTTTCAGCAGCACCAGCTTCACAACCAGCCTGAGCCACGCGCTCTGCCTGTCTACGCGCTACAGAGAGCAGTGAAATTATCTGTTCTCTCATCCTATTTGTATCGTTAATGCTCTCGATCGAGAGCAATGTTAAGGCCGTTGCCATGACAAAGAGCGCCAGCAAGGTGGTAATCCGTTCCTGGAATCCAACAGGTTGTGGGGCCATCTGCCTGAAGCGGGGCACCCCCTGCAACCAGATAAACAACATGCGGGCTGCAATAGCATTGGCAATGCCGTTGATGGCCTGCTTAAACATGATGGTCAGGGACAAATCGTAACCGAGGTGCATGACATACTGATGCAGCACATAGGTCAGCGGCATGCCCAGGGCGATCCAGAACACGGTGTTTGCCAGCATAAGATGACCACGCCAGCGCTGGTACAGCAGCCCGGTTACAAGCAGTTCAGCAGTGAAGACTACTAAGGAATAGGGATGATTCCATAGCACTACTGTTGCCGAGCCTGCCAGAACAACAGCTAACATGCTCGGCACAAGACCACAGAACTGCAGGACCAGCATGACAAAGATGCCGCCAAAAAGCAGATCAATGCTGAAAAGCAGCTGGACATGCAGCCAGTTGCCGGCAAAACCGGCAACACCCAGCAGCAGTGCAACAATAAACGGGTACTTTATGGTGAACGGCTCGGCAGTATGATCCAACAAAAGCCCCTCTCTCATGACTTCA
>CAZYMK010000270.1:0-4499 GCA_964648885.1 uncultured Geobacter sp.
AAATGGTAATACGGAAGTTCATCAACGCCCCCTTTTGGTTTTAGGGACTTGGAATGTGCTGATGTACCAGGTTTTACGCTCAGATTTAGGCTGGATTTGTCGTCCCTGATTGAGCAAAACCGCAGGCGTAGCAGGGCTACGCTGAGGATTTTGTGATTGAAGGGGCGGCAAAGACGGCCTGAATCTGAGATGTAAAACGGTATAGTAGCAAGTTCCGAGTCCCTTACTTGCAGCAGGCATCCTTGGGGAATTTGGGTACCCCCATCTTCTCAAGTATCATAAACAGCGGGCAAAATTGGGTAAAACCGGACTGAAACAGGTTTAAGCCGACAAAACCGGTGAACCAGAGCCACTGCGGTGAGTGAAAATGGGCCAGAAGCAGTGAGATGATGATGAAGGTTCCGGCGACAATCCTGACGATCCGCTCGATATACATAGTTATTCTCCTTGAGTTACGCTGATTCTTCGGCAGCACTATGCTGCCCGACATGGTGACGTTCTTTCCAGCCCTGCACTAGATAGTACAGGATCGGAATGGTGACCCGCGAGAGGGTCGTGGAGGCGATCTCGCCGAACATCAGGGCAATGGCCAGCCCCTGGAAGATCGGGTCAAAGACGATCACAAAGCTGCCCACCACCACGGCGGCTCCGGTCAAGAGCATCGGCCTGAAACGGACCGCACCGGCCTCAATGATTGCTTCATCCAGCTTCATCCCCTCTCGACGCTTCATTTCGGCAAAGTCGATCAGGATGATCGAGTTGCGCACGATGATACCAGCCAGGGCAATGAAGCCGATCATGGAGGTGGCAGTAAAAAAGGCGCCGAACAGGGCATGGCCCGGTAAAATACCGATCAAGGTCAAGGGGATCGGTGCCATGATCACCAGCGGGGTAGTAAAATCCCGGAACCAGGCCACCACCAGGATGTAGATCAGCACCATCACTGCGGCAAAGGCGATCCCCAGATCACGGAACACCTCATAGGTGATGTGCCACTCGCCATCCCACTTCATCCCCATTTTTTCTTCGGACCAGGGCTGACGGGATGCCAGGATCTCGATCTTTGAGCCGTCCGGCGTGGGCAGGTCGGCAATCTGCTGCTGCATCTTCAGGATGGCGTAGACCGGTGCCTCGATGACTCCGGCCACATCACCGATTACATAGATGACATTCTTGAGGTTCTTGCGGTAGAGCGTCTTGTCTTCGCTGCCCTGACTGGGCCTGACCAGCTGCGAAAGCGGCACGCTTCCCCGGGGACCGGGCAGGTGGATGGCAGAAAGGGCTGCCAGCCCGCTGCGCTGGGACTCCGGCAGGCGCAGATTGATGCTGACCGGCTCCTTCTCCTTGGGCAGATGCAGCAGGCCCACATCCATACCTGACAGGGCCAACCGCAGCGACCTCGCTACCTCATCCACGGCAATACCGGCCAGAGCCGCCTTTTCCCGATCAACGGTCAGACTCAGTTTGGGCTGGTCCGCCTCACGGTACCAGTCCACATCCACCACCCCGTCGGTCTTGGCAAAGATTCCTTTGATCTTCTCTGCAATTGAAGCCCGGGCAGCATCGGTGGGGCCATAGACTTCGGCCACCAGGGTGGAAAGCACCGGCGGGCCGGGCGGTATTTCGGCCACCTTGATCCGCGCGCCGTATTGATCAGCAACAGCCGTCAAGAGCGGTCTGATCTTCTTGGCAATGTCGTGGGACTGCGTCTTGCGCTCGGTCTTGTGCGTCAGGTTGACCTGGATATCAGCCAGATTGGAGCCCTTGCGCAGGAAATAATGCCGCACCAGACCGTTAAAATTAAACGGTGCGCTGGTGCCGACATAACTCTGGAAGTCGGTTACCTCCGGCACGGCCCGCAGGGCGTCGCCCATCTCGCGGGTCATCCGGGCCGTTTGTTCCAGCGTCGTCCCTTCCGGGGCATCAATAATCACCTGCAGCTCATTCTTGTTGTCAAACGGCAGCATTTTCACCGTGACGGCCTTGACGGCAATCAGGCCGCAGGAGGCCACCAGCAGCAGCACCACCAGGGCAAGAAACCCGTTACGCAGTTTTACATCGTGCAGCAACCTGCCCATCCATTTCCGATAGAACAGAGTCAGCTTTGATTCAGTCAGCTCCTCTTCGGCCCCATGGTGGGAACCTCTCATCAGCCGGTAGGCAAAATAGGGTGTCACGATGAAGGCGATGAACATGGAGAGCAGCATGGCCATGCTGGCCCCCACCGGTATCGGCCGCATGTAGGGCCCCATCAGCCCGCCCACGAATCCCATCGGCAGGATTGAGGCGATCACGGCAAAGGTTGCCAGCACCGTGGGGTTGCCGATCTCATCCACCGCCTTGATCGCCGCCTCCAGCGGCTTCATCATGGTGGTAGTGAAATAGCGGTGGATATTCTCCACCACCACGATGGCATCATCCACCAGGATACCGATGGAGAAGATCAGGGCAAACAGGGTGATCCGGTTAAGGGTGTAACCGATCATGTAGAAGATCAGCATAGTCAGGGCCAGTGTGACCGGTATGGCAATGGCTGCCACTGCACCAGCCCGCCAGCCCATGAACAGGGCTATCAGAATCGTGACCGAAATGGCGGCCAGGAACATATGGTAGAGTAGTTCGTTATTCTTCTCGCGGGCGCTTTCACCGTAGTTGCGGGTAACGGTCACCTGCACCTCGGACGGGATCAGCTTGCCCTTCAGGAACTCTACCTTTCTGGTCAGGTCATCAGCCACCCAGGTGGCATTGGCCCCTTTACGCTTGGCAATGGAGACCGTAACAGCCGCATAATCACGGTTCGGCTCGCCCTGCAGCCCCCGTGAGGCTGCTGCAGGCCCCAACCCCATAAACACGTAATTTTCCGGTTCCTGCACCGTATCGGCAACCTGGGCCACATCGGCCAGATACACCGGTTTGCCGCCATACACCCCCACCACCACCTGGCGGACCGCATCCTGGCTGGCCAGCAAGGCACCGGTATCCACCAGCATCTCTCTGTTGGCACCACTGAAAGCACCCGAAGGGAGCGACCTGTTGCTGCCCTGCAGGGCACCGGCCACCTGCAACGGCGACAGCCCGTAGCCTGCCAGGCGTGCTCCATCAAGGGTCACCCGCAGCTGGCGGCTTACGCCCCCCTTGATCTCGCCCTCAGAGACATTCTCACTCTTTTTCAGCTCATCGCACAGCTCACGAGCCACCTTGCGCAGCATGGCATGATCATAGCGGTCAGACCAGAGGGTCAAGGCAACAATCGGCACGTCATCAATCGATTTAGCCACCACCAGCGGTTCACCGGCAGCGGCCGGCAACAGGGCGCGGTTACTCATCACCTTGTTGTACAGCTTGACCAATGACTCCTCCATGTTTTCACCGACCTTGTAACGGACCGTGATCACCCCCATGCCGGGACGACTCATGGAGTAGACATACTCAACGCCGGAGATCTCCCACAGCTTTCCCTCAAACGGCTTGACTACCCGCTCCTGCACCTCCTGCGGAGAGGAGCCGGGCAGCGGCAGATAGACATCCACCATCGGCACCGAGATCTGCGGTTCCTCTTCCCGTGGGGTCATCTTGATGGCAAACAACCCCAACAGCAGTGAGGCCACCACGATCAGCGGTGTAAGCTTCGAGTCAATAAAAGCGCGGGCAACCTTTCCCGCAAAGCCGAGCTGTTCCATATTCGTATCCCTACCTGCCGAAGCCAGCGGTTTGTACCGACGTTAGTACGCCGTTGCGAAAGGAGAGAATATGAACCAGGCGGTTGGGCCCCTCGTTGTAGGTCCACTCTTCGACACTAATCAGAATGGTGGCCCCACGATGTCCCCCTTCGCTCTCCATACGGGTTACCTTGAAGGTGGGTGGATCACACTTCATGGCAACAATCGACTGGCTGTCACCGGTTGAGACGATGGAGCCGTTGGGGCAACGAAAATTATCCGCAGCGGCAGTGCCTGCCCAGGACACGCCCGCCAGCAGACCGACCAGAAACAATTTTATCATTACTTACCTCCTGCAGGCTGCTGCAGTCTGGCACCATCAACAGCTTTGTCCAGGCCGACGGTCACCATCCGGTCTCCATCTTGCAATCCTGACAGAATCTCTATCTGATCTCCTGACTCACGACCGGTCTTGACCAGTCGCATCCGCACGAGATCATCAGAACCAACCGTCCACACCGCTGTCAGGGCACCTCGTTCAAACAGCGCGCTTTTCGGCACCTTGACTCCCTTTACCCTGCTGTTCAGAGCAATGCTGCCGCGACCGAACATACCGCTACGGACCCCTTGACCCGGTGTTGGCACCTTGGCCAGAAAGGTTCGGCTGCCCGGATCACTGGCCGGTACAACCTCGCTGATCCGACCGGTGAAGCTCGTGCCGACGGCATCAATGGTCACCTGCACCGTTGTTCCGGTCTTGACGTCCCGCAGGTGTGACTCCGGTATGGCCAGTTCAAGCTGATAACCGGCTTCGTCCTCAATGGTGAAGAGCGGCTGGCC
>CAZYMK010000271.1:0-4496 GCA_964648885.1 uncultured Geobacter sp.
AGCGGGCGGCTCGTCTTGGCTACCTTCCCCAATCCATTGAAGCACCGTTACCGTTCCGGGTAGGTGAACTGGTGGAGATGGGCCGTGCTGCAGCCCGTACAGATCATCTGCTTTCCTGCCAGGAGGTGCTGGCAACGGTGGGGTTGGAAGGCCATGAGCAGACCCCGCTGTCACAGATCAGCGGTGGTGAACGGCGACGGGCCTTTATTGCCATGATCCTGGCCCAGGGGGGTAAGACTCTGCTGCTGGATGAACCGCTGGCCGGGCTTGACCTGCGGTACCAATATGAATTGTTGACCCTGCTGCAGGGGCTTTGCCGGAGCCACAATCTAACCATCCTGCTCTCCCTGCATGACCTGATCCTGGCCCGCAACCTTGACCGCCTGCTGGTAATCCGCCAGGGGCAGTTACTGGGCGATGGCCTGCCAGCCACAATATTGACCCAGCACCTAGTACAGCAGACCTTTGATCTTGATCCCGGTTTTCAGGTGGGCGGCTATTTTGGCAAGGCAGTACTGACAGAGTAGCATTCAGATTCCGCCTCGTGACGGACACCCTTGCTATTCGGCTAACAGTTCCCACCATCAGGGTCCGTAGGGGACTTGCACCCCCAAGACAATGATCAACCACCATGGTTGATCATATGGGGCTTACGCCCCGTGCGCCCTGCCGGGCGCACACACAAAAAGCCTCACCAACGGTAACGTCAGTATGGCGGGGATATAGGGTGTGTGTAGAGGAGTTTAGTCAGGCAGCTTTCTTAGGCCTACATACTGGAGGGAGTTCATGCTGTATACCAATTAAACCGTCAATAGAAAGGTCTTCATCAAGCAATGGCCAATGGATGCCGTAACCGGCTGGCGACACCTCAAAACGATTTCGCTCTGTCATGCTGGCTGCTGCAAGAGTTTGAGAAATATCTGACCAGAGCAACTGATATTCATTTCCGTCTACAACAAGGCAAAGCTTATCTAGGCTAGCCTCAATCCTGTCAATAACATGATATGGCTTCATTTTAGCGCCCCTTTTGGAATTGCTCCCACTCTTCCTCAATATATTCAAAGTACTCGTAAATAATCTTGATAATCTCTCGCTTGTCCCGATTGTTCATGTTGTAGCTGAAGGCCTCAATAACATCGGTGTTAGCGGAATCCAGCCAGAATTTGCACTCCATGTCACCTTTACGGCAGTGAATATGTATCGGCACAGTGCCCTCATTGGCATAGAAAAACAAACGCCAGCCAAGAATGTAAAGGACTGTTGGCATATCCCACCTCTGCCCAAACGATAGCAAACCAACAGGGTAAAGTCAAAACAGCAGCGGGACACAGAAGGAGAGCCTGCAGGTCTAGCTGCCGACTACCACCTCATCCATCCTGGGCAGGGCTGCTTTCAGGGCGTTGCTGTAGGCCATACGGGCGGTCTGGTAGACGGCCAGTTGGGCCTGGAGCTTTTGGATTTCGGCATCCACAAACTGCAGGCTGGCCAGTTGTTCTTTGGCAGTGCTGGAAAGCAGGTCCAGTTCGTACTGGCGTTCGTCTATGGTGATCAGGGGCATGGGGGGTTCCTTTCTGTTGTATGGCTAGGCAATCCCCAGTGCTTTGAGTATCGGCAACTGCTTGTCTGCAAAGGTCTGTGCCTGGGCGGTCAGTTCTTGTAGGTGTTCTTCGGCTGTTTCCAGTGTTGTGCCTTCTTTCAGTATCCTCTGCCCCTGACTGGAGAGTGTCTGCCAGACAAACTGCGCCCAGTCTGCCGGTTGTTTCTTGCCCTGAGACAGAGCCAGCAGGAAGAGTTGCTGGAAGCGGTCTATGGTGATGCCACCACCAGTGACCGGACTGGCCAGGTAACTGATGTCATTGCTACTGCGGGCCTTTTGCATGAGCCAGATATTTATTTTATCGGTATGCTTGCGTGATTTGGAAAGAGCGGCCTCATCCTGCACCGGGGCAAAATGTCCTGCGCCTGCCAGCAGCACAACAGCCTGCAGCAGTTGGGCATAGTTGACATTTTTTTCCTTTACCGCCTGTTCGATCTGGCCGATGCTCCGGATCTTATGGTCTGCCATCAGATCAAGGATCGGGTTATAGACCTCCTCACTCATGGTAGCCTCACCCAGTGCTCCTGCAACTTTCAGGGATACATCGGCACGGTGGGCGGTCAGTATAACCTTCTGCTGACGCAAGGCCTCCAGCTGCTCAAGCGGGGCAAGGCGCCGAGCACCCTTAACCCAGTAATCCCTGCGGAACTGCTGATTAACCATAAAGTCACGCACTGATTCACGGAACATAACGTCTGGGATCTCGTTCAAAAACTGCTGTTGGTCCGTCGTAAGGTTAATGGCCGGGATATGGTCAAGGAAGTGAGCAGAACAGGCATACTGCAGCTTGGCAGGTTGTAGCCACTCATCCATAGTGGCAAAGTGCATCGGGTGCCAGTCACGGTTGAAATATTCATGGGCCAGATAATGGCGGTTTTGCTCCTTCAGCTTCTTGACCCGTTCGGCAACCTGCGGGTTTGCCCGGACAAAGGCCGGGTTGGTTGCCAGCAGTTTTTCGGAAAACTCCAACGCACCGTTAATTCGACTAACAATACCGTGGCCTTCGGCACCGATGATCTCGGCATGTTCGGTCATCAGATGCCGCATCGGAGCAAAGGTGCCCCAGCCAGGCAGGGTGTTGTAGCTGATGTAGAGTACCCCTCCCACCTTCAGCTTACGGCGGATAAACTCAACCATAATCCGGCGGTTTTCGTCGCTGATCCAGGACCAGATCCCGTGGATACCAATATAGTCGAAATCAGGCAGATCGGAGCGGGCAGCGAAATCAGCAAAAGCGTCATCACACAGTTTTGCGCCGGAACCGGAAACAGAGGCCAGTTCCCGTGCAAACCCGGCCTGGGAGGGATTGAAGTCGGTACCGCACCATTGGGTAACCGATGCGGCGGCATGGATGTTGGCGCTTAAACCCTGACCAAAGCCAAGTTCGCAGGCAGCGCCCATCTCGGGGAAGGCAAGCCCCATATTCAGAAAACCCAACTTTACCCGGAGCGGGTTCAGCTCTGTATAATAGCCAAAGGTATAGCCAATGTCGGCAACGTAGCCGGCGGTCCAATCAGACATGGAATTACTCCTTATGACGGAAAAATGTACAGCAGATTAGCACTCGAAAGCGCTCAATACCAAGAACTATATGCCTGTCCTTTAGGACAGGCAGTACCCGCTTCAGGGAAGGCTAAGCCTGCATTCAGAAACGCCAACGTCACCCGTAACGGATTCAATTCCGTATAAATAGCCAAAGGTATAGCCGATATCAGCAACGTAACCAGCGGTCCAATCACTCATAATTGAAACCTTTCATATTTCTGTATTGTCAAATAGTGGCATCTCTATGGGGTCTACCCTGTGGCCGGGGCTGCAGTTTTTTCCCTAAACGCAATTCAATCTGTTCTGCAAACCGGCTTTCCCCTGCCACAACACCCTGCTGTGTTGCGGTACGAAGCAGAGAATACGCATGATCATCCGCCTCCGTAACAAACAGCGCCTGATATGTCTGTGTGCGTTCTTCAGACCCACGGCCCAGGGCAAGGTACTCATCATGCGGGCTGACGAGAGGATTTTCATCACCAAAAGCGTTAGCTCTATAACTGCTCCAGCGATAGTCTCCCGCTGCCTGTACCATACCGGCCCGTACCGGATTGAGTTCAACATAGCGCATACAGGCCAGCAGATAAACCTCAGACTGCACATGACTTGATTTATAGCGCCCCTGCCATAGCCCTCCGGTCCGCTGATATGTCTGATTGATGTACTGCACATAGCGCCGGCCAATATCCTGCATCAAGCCTGATAACGCTTCTCCTGTCGGGGTAGATACGAGCAGATGAAAGTGGTTGGTCATCAGGCAATAACTGTGAATCAGAACAGAGCGTTTAGCGGCATATTCATCAAGCAAGGCAAGGAAGAAGAGGTAATCGGTATCACAGAAGAATACCGGCTGACGATCAACGCCACGTTGTATGACGTGCTGTGGAACACCGGGGAGATAAACGCGTGGACGACGGGGCATGAGATTAGAGTACCAGATGGTCTATGGCCTGTAAAGCGTAAAGGGGTCTGACCCCTTTTATCGCACCAGCTGAAAGCCAATGGGGCGTGGAACATGAAGAGAGAATATCAGGATATGGGTGTTGAAAGTTCGTAGAGTGTTTCCGGGTCGATATCGATATTATTTGGCCAAACCACGGTTCCAAAACCTACACACGCATTAAAGAATGTGTTGTTCACTTTTAATTTGTTCCAAGGTTTCTGCTCAATGTAGGGCGCCATATCAAATCGGCGACGTTCTCCGTTCTCAAATTCAAGCAACAAAACATAATCCTTTCGGGGTTCTACATGCAAAACATCGAGTAACATGATTCCTCCTACTTTAGCGGGTCGATACGGAACCCCCTGTGTCAGGATAGTTGTCGCCTCCCTTCCGAAATTTTATGTTACTCTT
>CAZYMK010000272.1:0-2226 GCA_964648885.1 uncultured Geobacter sp.
CTCCTTGATTAACAGAAGCACATCAATCGGTTTGCTCAGATAGCCGTCAAAACCTTCAGCCAGTAACCGCTCCCGGTCTCCCGGCATGGCATGGGCCGTAATGGCAATAATCGGGGTATGACCACCCAGTTGGCGTTCCTGCTCACGAATCGCGGCAGCAGCCAGCCAACCATCCATAACCGGCATCTGAATATCCATCAGGATGCCGTGCCAGTCTGTTTCCCGCCATTTTTCAACGGCTTCCTGTCCGTTTGGCACCACCAGTGACTGATGTCCCATTTTGGTCAGTATGGCCTGCAAGGCATGCGCATTCAGATCATTATCCTCTGCAACCAGCAGTTTCAGGCTGTGGGTACCATCGCTTATCAGTGGTTTGGGCGCTATGGGGCAGGGTTCTTCTTTACCTGCTGCGCTGCAGCTAAACGGCAGTTCTATCGAGAAACAGCTTCCTTTTCCCTCTTCACTTTCCAGGCTGATGGTCCCGCCCATCAGGTCAGTCAGACGTTGGCAAATGGCCAGCCCCAGCCCTGAACCGCCATAGAGACGGGTGCTGGAGGCATCTGCCTGGACAAACGGCTGAAAGAGCTGTTGCTGTACTTCTGCCGGGATGCCGATCCCGGTATCCCGAACCTGCAGCAGAATCCGCACCTGATCATGGTTGACGGACACCGGCCTGGCAGTCAGGGTAATCGTTCCCTGACAGGTGAATTTAATGGCATTGCCGAGCAGGTTCAGCAAGATCTGTTTCAGGCGCAGGGGGTCGCCCAGCAGCTGATCAGGGAGTCCTTCTGTGTACTGTACCTGCAGCTCAAGCCTGCTCTGCTGAATGCGTCCTGCCTGGGATGCAATAACTTCCTGGATCAGCCGGGACAGGGAAAATGAGCTCTTTTCCAGGTTCAGCCTGCCTGCCTCAATTTTGGACAGATCAAGGATATCGCTGAGCAGCGCAATCAGGTTTTTGCCTGAAAGCTCGATGTTATCGAGATATTCCAGCTGCTCAGCGCTCAGTTCGGTAAAACGGAGCAGTTGGGTCATACCCAGTACGCCGTTCATGGGGGTACGGATCTCGTGACTCATGTTGGCCAGAAATTCGCTCTTGGCGCGGTTTGCAGCCTCAGCTGCCTGCATGGCCTGTTGCAGTTCGCGTGTACGCTCAGCCACCTGTTGTTCCAGATGCAGGGCCTGCTGTTGCAGCTGGTTGTAGTTAAGCGCGTTTTTTAAGGCAAGCGAGATCATCGGGGTCAGCAGCGCAATGGTTCGCTCTATTTCAACGATCCGGTCCAGCCCCGGGATGTCAAACAAGAGCAGCATGCCGATCATTTCATGCATGGCCGTCAGGGGAAAACGGGCAACTGAATGGACGCCGGTTCTTTTTAACGGACGGTACAAGGGATGATCTTCCGGGAAAAGCACGGCATGGTGCGGCAGTTTATCCGGATACAGCAGCGGACAGAACAGTTCAAGCTCTTCAGGCAGAAACAGGGTTGTGCGTCGTTGCGGGCTCACATGCAGCAGTGTATGTCTGCTTGGGGTGTCGGGGCGATGGGTCAGGATCATGACCGTGCGAGCACCGGTCAGTTCACGCAACTGTTCGGTCAGCACCTGCCCCAGATTCTGGGGCGAGGTGGAGATCAGTAGTTCCGAAATGACCTCCAGGGTCATCAGCAGGGTTGCGTGGGGGATCGGTACTCCTTTTTCAGTCTCAGTCACGGGCTCTGTTCTCCAGACAAATGAGCGGTCTGTGCTGCTGCCTCTGCTTCCAGCAGCAGTGCCAGCATGGTATCCAGGGTAATAGATTCGCTGTGCCAGGGTAAGCCGCAATAGTCTGCAAATGCCTCAAGCTCCTGTTCAGGCACCGGTATCAGGCCGGTATCAAGATAGACCAGCATTCCTCGATGCTCCCCCATCAGATCGCGGGCTACCTGTTCTGACAGCCCTAATTCATGGTGCATGATCTGCCTCCAACGCCCTGCCCATTCCGGCAAAACCAAGAAGGCCTGTTGTTGCATGAACTGGCGATAACGGGCATGACCCACCAGCAGCTGGGCGCAGTTGATGGCATTGACCCTGCCGACATGGAACTGTCTGGTCAGATCCAGCATACGGCTGCAGCAGTCACCATAAACCAGTACCAGACAGCGGGCAGCTGCTGTTTGCTGCCCAAGCAGTTTGTGCAGGATCTGTTCAAGCCGGGGCGGATCCATATGGAGCATGGAGTCCAGAAAA
>CAZYMK010000272.1:2236-4480 GCA_964648885.1 uncultured Geobacter sp.
AATCAGCTCACCCCTGATCCTGTCCTGATCAAGCAGGGCCTGCAGTTCTGCGCGCAGTACACCGCAGCTGAGCCAGACTGTTGAGGGGTTCATGACCCTGAACCGGCTGTCTCTGCTGTATAGTCCCTGCTGGCAGCCAGCAGCGCCTCCAGCTGTTCGGCAGAACTGGCCAACGGTACATCAGCGCCACTGGTTGAAAGGATGAATGGACCGCAAGGGGCAGCGGTACGCAGACAGGCCATGCTGATCTGATACAGTTTTTCCGGTGAAGTGGTTGGCATGCTCAGGTTATCCAGGTTGCCGATGATTGTCAGGTCAGGTCCCAGCAGCTGGCGGGCCTCGGTCAGATCATCTTTTGAGCCGATTGCAACTCCCACCAGTCCGGGCAGGCCGGGCAGCAGGTCAAGCACCGGATTGATCCGTCCGCCGGTCTGGTGCAGCACCTTGGGGCCGTTAATCACGTTGAAGGTTTGTTGCAGGTGCGGGAGAAACAGATCGGCAAACAGGCTGCGGGGTGCAATCTCGGCAGCGGCCATACCCTCGGTTACCACCAGACAGTCGGCACCGGCCTGCAGCAGTGCATTGCCCCAGTTCACATAAAAACGGCCGGTATGTTCCAGCAGTTTGAGGGCGGTGGGTTGATCAAACAGCACCGTCTCAATCCAGTTTTCCAGGCCAATCATCAGTGACGGCAGTATGCCGGGGCCCGGCAGAACCCCGAACACCGGTACGGTGCCCTGGTACTGTGCTGCCAGCCTGCGGGTGGCTTCCAGCACAAACGGCAGGCGGCTGCTTTTCTCCGGATCAGGCAGTGCAAGGCACAACGCCTCTGCAGCCGTCTGTACGGCCGGCCGCTTCATGTTGGGGGGCTGATCATCAAACCAGACCACCTGGCTGCCGAACGCCTCGGCAATCGTACTGTAATCAAACACTGACAGAACCAGATCAAACCCGAAACGGTCCTGGGCCTTCTGCTGGCCGGTGACCCAGGCTGCTGCATCAGAGTAGAGCGTCTTCAGATCGATGCCGGCCAGTTTACCACCATAGGCGCCAAGCACGGCAAAGACCGGAACCCGGTCCACCGGGGCTTTCTGAAGGGTCTGCATAACCCGTTGCCAGGCGTTCATGGGCGTTCCTCGCAATGCGTTGCAGCCTGTAACTGCCTGAACAGGGCATCAACCGCAATGGCGTTGCGGGCAGAACCGTCACCCCCCACCTCGGCCACCAGTTCGGGACGCCAGTTGAATACTGCGCCCCCCACGGCCAGCTTCAGGCGATTCTGCAGGCCACGACGGTCAATCAGATCACGCAGTTTACGGATATTCAGGGCGGTGGTCTGCATCATGGCCGAGGCACCGATCACACGGGCATCCACTTCAAGTGCCTTGTCCAGAAACTGCTCGGCCAGGACATCATTGCCCAAATCATGGACCTGCCAGCCTGTGGCAGCCAGGAAAAGCCCCACAATCCGTCGTCCCAGGCTGTGAAAATCATCCTCGATATTGCCGATTACCACGGCCCCTTTGGTGGACTGCTGTTCTGTTGCATCAGGTACACAGCGCAGCATGGTGTCCTCGGCAATTTTGGCAGCCACAAAGCCCTGGGCCAGCGACATGGTCTCCTGCTCCCACATACTGCCGATGTTTATCAGGGCCGGATCAAGGATCTCAATAATCACCAGCCCCGACGGTACACCGGCCTGCAGTGCCTGATCAATCACTGCTGATGCTGCCTCCCGGTTGGCATGCAGCATGGCAACCAGCAGGTTGTCAATATACGGTTGATAAAGCATTTCCTCTCCTGTTTCAGCGGCTGGAGTCTTTGAACCTGAAAACGGCAGTTACTCACGCGGAGCCGCGAAGGTCGCGGAGAAAATCAAGTCGTTACCTGAAATAAACGATCAACCCTACAGGCGAAACAATGGCATGCCATAAGTACATGATAGTACTCTTCGCGTCTCCGTACCTCCGCCTGAAACTGCTTTTTCTAGGTTGAACAGCGGAACGGCTGTCTGTAAAGAGCCTATTTTAAAATAGGGTACCAGTAAACAGGGCAATGTCAATGTACGGTAACAAAAAGTAGTTAAAATGCAGGGGAGAGGGGCGCAGCGGAGAAGTGGAAACTGCAGTGTGCTCTGTCTGGGCTGGTGAACACAAGGGGTATCAGTTCATCCATGCTGTATATGGAAAAACTGATACCCCCGTGTGTTTGCCGTATTGATCGTGCTGTTAGTGCCGGGCTGCC
>CAZYMK010000273.1:0-4476 GCA_964648885.1 uncultured Geobacter sp.
CAGTGCAGCGGTGAACATTGCGGCAGCCAGCAGAAAGATTGCTGTAAATCGAATGCCTCCAGTGTCAGGGGCCACAGTTTCCATCTGGGTGTAAAGGGCCTCAAACAGGACAATACCCGACATCTGGGCCAGAAGGCGGGCCTGGGAAAACAGGGCTCCGCCGCTTCCGGCCTTCTCCGGTGGCACCGCTGCCATAACCGAGGCGGTAAGCGGCCCGAACTGCAGACCGGCCACTATGCCCGAGATGACAAAAATCAATGCCAGGATGGCCAGAGAGGGGATTTTGACCATAAAAGCCAGGGCAAGCAACGTGCCTATCCGGATAACCATGGTTCCGGAGATCAGTCTTTCAGAGCCGAAGCGGATGGCTGCGGAAGTGGCAACGCTCCCCAGCATGACGGCAAACAGCGGCTCTATGGCCAGAAAGAGTCCTGTTTTGTCAATGCTGAGTCCGGCAATGGAGGTGAGGAAGAAGGGGTACATGAATGAAAGCCCGGACCCGGCAAGGAGGACAATTGATACGGTAAGCATGGCAGCCCTGTATTGCCGCAGCTTGAACAGTGTCAGATCAATCAGCGGATACGGGCAGGCAGTCTGCCTGCGGATAAAGAACCAGCTGCTTGCGGCAAACAGGATAATTGCCCCTATAATTATGGGGGAGCCCCATCCCATCATCTTCCCCTGGTTCAGAATAAAAATGAAGAGCCCGCAGGCAGCAAAGGAGAGAACAGTGCCCTGAATATCCAGAGGAGGCCGTTCAGTGTCCAGAGCAGGTGGCGGTGCGGTTTTCCGGAGCATAAGCGCAACGCCTATGACTGAAAGGGGCAGGTTTGCACCGAATATCCAGTGCCAGCCCAGATGTTCAGCAATGAATCCGCCAACAGGCAGGCCAAGCAGCATTCCCAGCCTCGATATTACAACAAGGTCTGCATACATCCTGTCCTGCAGTTGCTGAGGCACGGCACGTTTTATAAGCACCGGCGGGGTGGCGTACAGGATAGCTCCGCCCGCCCCCTGCAGGCAGCGGCCTGCACAGAGCCAGAAGATATCGGGGGCAATCATGCAGACAAGGGAGGCCACGGCAAACAACAGATAGCCGAGTTTGAGGAGCAGAAATCCGTCGGTTCTGTCCATGACCCAGCCCAGCGGTAGTATCAGCCCCGCAAACATAAGCGTGTAGATAACCAGGGCAAGGGAGGCGAAGGTCATGCTGGTTCCAAGCTGGCTGGAAATCTCCGGCATGGCGGTGAGGAGGGCTGTGGCGTCAATGGAAACCAGAAAGGGGCCCATGTTCAGCATCAGGGTCAGCAACCTGGGGGATGAAGTGGTTGAAGGGTGAGTGTCCGGCATAGCTAGTCAGCCGGGTTCTCAAGAGCTACAGCATTGACGACTTCCAGAACAGGCCCCATCAGGTCAAGCACAATAACCCGTGGTGCAAAAACCGGCTTGCGATCAATCAGGCCGGTGTCTCGCAGGAGATATACCAGAACCTCCATGGCCAGCACTGCTCCTGACAATGAGCCGCCAATGCTTGTTGAAGCAGAGACACCATGCTGTGATAAAGACTTTATCTTTCCTATCATTGACTGATCAAACATCTTCATGATCGGAGAGGCAAAAAGATCGTCGGCGGTCTGATTCTTAAGCTTGCCCCAAAACTCCTCAGGCATCATACCGTCCGGCTCATGGGCCACCAACAACGTTCCAAAACCAAACACCCCCGCAGTAAACAAAGGGATACTGAAACGACGTAGCAACTCCGGCGTCATCTGTTTTACATCGGCCCCTTTTTCAACATCAATCACCCCGATATGAAGATCGGAACCGCTTAGAAAACGCTCCAGATTATGAACCTGAATCCCTTCCGGAAACAGTTCCAGCTCAACATCAGGATTGATTTCCCGTGCAAGCTCTGCATACACATCCAGCTTTGGACGTCCCATGGTGGATGCAAAGGCAGCAGCCTGACGATTCATATCAGGAGGATCAAAAATACCATTCTCCGCCAATCGAAAACGTTTCACCCCGCCGCGTACCAGATTAAGAAAAGCTCCCCCGCCAACGCCTCCAAGACCGGCAATGGCGATTAGCGGTTGTGAAAGTGCATTTATTCCCTTTTCACCAAGCAGTGGTAAAGTGCGGGCCAGAAATTCATGCATCGTTATTCTCCTTCCACAGTGTGCAATAATGAAGATGAAGCAGACATTAGCATAATCAAGTGGAAAAAACGCCTGTCTAACAAATATAGGGAGTCAGTTTTTTTGGTGGATGGAGAGTATGGAAACGGAATTTTTATAGGAGAACCAGGATCCATAAAATTTATTTCATAATTATTTCAAAAAGATTGACTCATTCTGCACTTTTAGGCAGGCGACAGATTTTTATTTTTGCGTTATGGTGCATTCGTAATCAGATGCGTGCCCTGAACGTACTGCAGTTTTAAAGAATCAGCGCAGGAGCCTGCTGCATGATCGTATTGAACAACAGTCTGGTCATAGCCGGAGCCGGGCCAACCGGGATTGCCGCCGCGATTTCTGCTGCCCGCAGCGGCTGCCGGGTCGTGTTGCTGGAAAAACAGCCGACAATTGGCGGAACCGTTAGCTGGAGCCTGATCCATACCCTGGGCGGCCTGTATGATGACGCAGGCAACTACCTGAACCAGGGGCTGTCAATTGAATTGTCTGAACGGCTGTCTGCCGCTGATGTCCGGGTGACCAAACGCAAAATCGGCAGAACCTGGTGTCTGACAGTTGATCCTGCCCTGTTTCAGCAGGTGATGGCTGACTGGCTCAGGGAAGAACCGGCCATTACCCTGATGACTGACAGCGTTGTCACCGGCGGTGTGATAGTTGATGCAGAACTGTCCAGTCTTGATCTCTGGCTTCAGGGAGAACCGGCCCAATGTCAGCCTGCTGCCGCACTGGATGCGACCGGTTCTGCAGAACTGGTGAAGCTGCTGGCGCCGGGCCTGCTGCAGCAGGGTCAACACCGGGTCTCAACAGGTGTTATTCTCAGGCTTCGGGGGTGTGAACCAGGAGCATTAAGTTTTCCCAAAGGGTTACAACTGTTAAGCGCCATTCGTCAGGCATCCGCTGAAGGCCGGTTATCAGAGGTTGCCGGTTCAGCCTGGCTTGATTCCGGGCTTGTTGAAGATGAGGTCTTTGTCAAACTGACATTGCCACCTGAACAGCATGATGATCCGGGCGCTGCCATGGAGGCACGTGACAGTCTGCTGCTGTTTCTGAAGCAGTATCCTGACTTCAGCCGGGCGGTCTGTGTTGCAACCGGCCAGATCGGCATCAGGGACGGTGGCCGTATTAAAGGCAAGACCTGCCTGACAGAAGATGATCTGCTGAACTGCCGGACTGTTTCCGCCCCTGCCTGCCAGGGGGCGTGGCCCCTTGAATACTGGGATCAGGAAAAAGGTGTGCAACTGCGCTATCTCCCAAGGGGCGGACGCTACGATATCCCGCTGGGCTGCCTGCAACCGGATGGGATCAAGGGGCTATGGGCTGCAGGCAAATGTCTTTCCGCCACCCCCAGGGCACAGGCCTCGGCACGGGTGGTTGGCTGCTGCTGGGCCATGGGGGAAGCGGTTGGCAGGGCTGTGGCAGAAACCTTGCGCAAAGAGGAGGAATAGAGATGAATCTGATGGATACTTTCAGGGAACGGGCAGCAATGCAGCCTGATCATCCAGCCATTATCGGCCCGAAGGATAGTGACCTGCTGACCTACCAGGGGCTGCTTGACGAAATTGAGTCAGCAGCAACGGTCATGCGTGCAGCCGGACTTAAACCGGGTCAATGTGTTGGCCTGCTCTACCCCAGCGGTCGTGACTATATTATCTGGAACTATGCGGTCTGGGCCTGCGGCGGATGTGTCGTGCCGGTTGCCGTGGAGCTGGTGCCTGAGGAACGGGTCAGTATCATCAGTGAGATCAACCTTGCTGCCGTGGTCTGCAGAACACGGGATCTTGCTTCCTTCAAGACCTGTCAGAACGGCCCGGCGCAAGAGCTGATGCAAGGCGCATGGTGGGCGCCGGTGGTTCAGGCAGCTGAACACCCGGCCGGTTTTCAGGCAATTAATGCCGCCTTTCTCCGCTTTACCTCAGGCACCACCGGCACCTCCAAAGGCGTGGTACTTTCCCATGAAACCATCTTTGACCGGATTCATGCTGCCAATCAGGTGCTGGCAATCGGCCCGGAAGAGCGGGTGATCTGGCTGCTCTCCATGGCCCACCACTTTGCGGTTTCCATTGTGGCCTACCTGAGTTTCGGCGCTGCCATTGTCCTCTGCCGTAATCACTTTGCCGCCACCATCATCAAGACAACGGCGGATCAGCAGGGCACCCTGATCTATGGATCCCCCATGCATTACGAAATGATGGCCCATGACCAGAGCGGTGTGATGCTCCCTTCGCTGCGACTGGCCATCTCAACCACCACTGCACTGGGGGCCGATACCGCACAGGAGTTT
>CAZYMK010000274.1:0-4475 GCA_964648885.1 uncultured Geobacter sp.
TAACGGGTGAGGTGGCAATGCAGTCAGGCAGACGGGGCCGTTCTCCCTGCTCAAAGGCCCAGATATCACAGAACAGGGCCAGCAGTGCCGGCACAGCGGCGCCGCCCAGGCTGAAGCCGACATCGCGGAAGCGGGAAGGCTCGTCAGTCAACCCGGCATATGCATCGCCGATGTTCATCCCGCCCAGGTAGGCGATCCGACCATCTATCAGCGTCATCTTGCGATGATCACGCCGGTCAAACCAGTGGATGCCGCGTCTGAAAGAAAGTGGATTGAACGGCAGACAGGTTACACCGGCCTCCCGCAGGCGCTGAAAGTAACTGTCAGGGGTCTGGTGGCAACCGATAGCATCATAAAGCAAGTAGACCGTCACACCACGCCCGGCCGCTTCAACCAGCAGGTCGGCAAAGCGGGTCCCGGTCCGGTCCGGCTTGATGCGGTAATACTCAAGACAGATCAGACATCGTGCATTGGCCAGCTCATGGAACAGGGCCTCGAAAAAACGGGGGCCGTCAGGCAGGAGCGTCACCTGACCTGCATCAACGCTGATGGGCGATGCATCGGCTCCGTACAGCTGCAGGTAGCGCAACAGGCGCGACCGCCGATCCCGTGGACGCTGCAAGCGCATGCTTACGGTTTTCCCGTATCACCGGCTGCTGGCACCGGAGCCGGTTGCTGATTCGGTTCAACAGGAGCGGACACAACAGGTTCGATTTCAACAGGTTCGGCTACAGCTGCGTCAATGGCGTCCGTGTGCACAGCTGATGACAACGGCTGCATGATCGCTTCCTTCTCCACCGCAGTGTCGATTTTGCGTTGCAGCCCGGCAATGTTGGGGGATGTTGCCAGGGCCGCCTGCAGCTCATCAGCACTGATCACCCCCTTGGCGCGCATCCGGCGCAGGATCATGTCAGACCGTTTCAGCACCTTGCCCAGATTGCGGTAGGGGTTGTAGGCTACCCTGGGGCCAGGAAGCATGGCTGCCAGAAAAGCGGATTCACGGGGGGTGAGTGCTGCGGCAGACTTGCCGAAGTAATAGTGCGAGCCATGGCCGATCCCGTACACCAGCGGTCCCAGTTCCACAACATTCAGGTACAGCTCCAGGATCCGTCCTTTGGTCAGCTCCTGCTCCATCCGCCAGGCCAGGTAGACCTCTTTCAACTTGCGGGTGATGGTCTTTTCCCGCGAGAGAAAAATATTCTTGGCCACCTGCTGGGTAATGGTGGAGGCCCCCCGGGCAAGGCTCCTCTTTTCAAGGTCGTGTTTGATCGCCTGCTTGATCGCCTTGACGTCGATCCCGTCATGTTTATAAAAATTATCGTCCTCGGCCAGAATCACCGCCCACTTCATCTCCGGTGGAATACGGCCCGTCGATGTCCAGTAGCGGTTTTTTGGACCCAGCAGGTAGGTATGCTCCTTGCCCTGCCAGTCACGCACCTGGATGGTCAGGTTCTGTTTTTTGTCAGCCAGGCCTGCAACCGGTGGCAACAGGGCCAACGAAATACCGATATACCCGAGATAAAGCAGCAGCACCAGCAGGCCGCCCAACGCCAATTTTTTCACCGCTACCTCCGCATGCAGAACGTTGCAGCCCTGATATACCAGAATCCAGCCTGTCCGCAAACCGGCAAAAGAAAAGGCCGGCAGACCCGGCCTTTCTAAGGGCAGTCACACGGTTCATCCAATAACTCAGAGGTTACCCAGCAGGTAGCTGCAGATGGTCCGGGCAGTCATTTCAGTGCTGTTGCGGTCGTTGTTGAAGACCAGGTGATAGAAACTCAGGTCGTAGGGGTCGCGATCAAGAAAATCGCGGATAAAGGCATTGCGTTCCTTCTGACGCCGCTCCACCAGTTCACTTGCCTCTGCCGTGCTGATCCCCATCCGTTTTGCAATGGAGGCCTCCTTGAAGGCTGGCGAGGCGTACATTCTGAAGTGGTAGCAGTTCTTCATCCGATTGGTGATGATCGGCGCTCCTCGCCCCATCAGGATCACGTTCCCCTGTTCGGCCAGGGCTATGATATGACGGCAGAGCAGACGGTAGTAATCGCGGTCACTCTTCCAGCGGTTTGAGAAGGTGGAGAGGAACTCATCCAGAAAACGGTTCTTGTCGCCCAGGTTATGCAGCACCTGTTCAGAGAGGTTGTGGTTCCTGGTCACTTCCTCCAGCAGCGCCTTGTCCATCAGGGACCAGCTTTCTTTGGTCTGCTTTTCCAGTTCTTGCCTGAGCTGTTCTGCCACAGGATAGGCCTCACAGCCGAATTCGCGCGATAGGGTGATGGTTGGCTTGACCGGTTTTTCCTGGGGCCTGGAGCTGTTCTGGCGGCGTGTCATTTCAAGCATGGCACTCAAACGGCATTCAATGGCAGGGATCAATCGGGATTCTGGCATGGTAGTCACCTCCGGAGGATACTGATCGTCAACTGATACAACGGCTGTCTTTCTGTAATCGTACCACGTAATGCCGGAACTGCAAGGGGTGTTGACAGTATTGTATCAGACAGGGTATCTGAGTGCAGACCCAGAACAAGGAGGAGTGTATGGTTACCCATATCGTATTTTTCAAACTGGCTGAGCAAACCCCGGAAAAGATTGCTGCCGTGCGGGACAAGCTGCTGTCAATGGAAGGAAAAATTGCAGAGCTGCGTCATCTGGAGGCCGGTATCGACGTGATCCGCTCCGAGCGTTCTTTTGATGTGGCCCTGGTCACCACATTTGATACGCTTGTTGATCTGCAGGCCTACCAGGTGCATCCGTACCATGCTGAAGAGGTGGCGCCGTTTATGAAGGCCAACTGCTCATCCATTGTGGCAGTGGATTACGAAGGTTAGTCAAGCAGTACCGGCAGCCGTTCGGTCAGCCGGATCTCCTCCGGCTGCACCGAGGCACGATAGGCCAGTGCCTCCACGCCGTTTGCCACCGCCTCCCGCAGTAGTCTGCCGTAGGCCGGATCAATAGTATCTGCCGGTGCAACCGTTTTGCCGTCACCCCGTTGCACGGTGTACAGGATCACGCCCCGGTGACCATGTCTGACCACCTCCATCAGCTCGCGGAGATGCTTCTGGCCCCGCTCGGTCACTGCATCCGGGAACAGCGCCAGCCCCTGCTCCACCAAAGTCACATTCTTGACCTCCAGATAGCAGCGCCCCTGCTCCCCTTCCAGCAGGATATCGATCCGGCTGCGCTCACTACCGTAGGCTACCTCCCGCCGTAACTGCCCGTATCCCTGCAGCTCGGCGATGATTCCGTTCATGATCGCCTCTTCAGCCAGACGGTTGGGCAGCATGGTGTTCAGCCCCACCCACCAGCCGTCCACCTGCACCAGCTCCCAGGTGTGAGCCAGCTTGCGGGCCGGGTTGTCGCTTCGGGAGAGCATGACCAGGCTGCCGGGCCGGTTACAGCCCAGCATACTGCCGGAATTGGGACAGTGGGCCGTTACTACAGAGCCGTCTTCCAGCTCAATATCAGCCAGAAAACGTTTGTAGCGCTTGATCAATCGACCGGAAATCAGAGCGGGAAGCTTCATGGCCGGGCCAGCCGGGCGGCCGTTCTGATGGCGGCCTTCATGCTGGATGGTGAGGCGGTGCCGGTCCCGGCCAGGTCGTAGGCTGTGCCGTGGTCCACTGAGGTGCGGATGATCGGCAGCCCCAGGGTAATGTTGATACCATCGTCAAAGTGCACCAGTTTGAGCGGTATCAATCCCTGATCGTGGTACATGGCCACCACTGCATCATAAGGGGGCGGGTTCTGCACGGCAAAGTGAAAGAAGGTGTCGGCAGAGAACGGCCCGGCAACATCAAGCCCTTCTGCCCTGGCTGCTGTAATGGCCGGGATAATGTCCGTTGTCTCTTCTGTACCGAACATGCCGCCTTCACCGCAATGGGGATTAAGAGCCAGCACCGCAATGCGGGGTGAGCGGCTGTTGCAGAGCGGCGCCACCCCGGCAGCGGTTACCCGGATCGTTTTCAGTACCTGAGTTGCAGTGATCAGACGAGGCACATCGGTAATCGCCTCATGGATGGTCACCAGTGCCACCCGCAGGATGTCCCCTGCCAGCATCATCACAAAGTCGTCGCAGCGGCACAGTTCCGCCAGCAGCTCGGTATGACCGGGGTAGTGGTGCCCGGCCCGATACATCGCCTCCTTACTGATCGGCGCTGTGGCCATGGCCGCTGCTTTACCGGTCAGACACAACTCTGCAGCACGGCGGATGAAACAATACATCGCATCACCGGCCCGGTCGGTCGGCTTGCCGTAGCGCATGTCGTCATGGTGCAGTGTGGAACACTCAAGCAGGGGGATAACGTTATCCGTCAGTCCGCCAGCCTCGGCAGGGCCGGAAACAGTGATAAGCTCCTGCCTGCTGTTGCAGACTGCCAGGGCCCGCTGCAGAGTGCGCCGGTCCCCCAGCACCAGCGGGTTACAGCAGCTGCGGATCAGCGGGTCAGCCAGGGCGGCAACAACAATCTCGGGGCCGA
>CAZYMK010000275.1:0-4472 GCA_964648885.1 uncultured Geobacter sp.
AAGCAATGAAAAGGAGGTATTCGATGAAAAAGAAATTTTCAATTATTCCTGCTATCAAAAAGATTGCACCGGTGTTGTTAGCCTCGTTTTTTCTGCTCCCCCTGGCTGCTCAGGGCGAGATAAAAGCGGGCAGTGTAGAACTGAGCCCGTTTATTGGTTACAATTTTTTTGAAAGCAGACAGAACCTGGACAACATGCCTATCTTTGGCGGACGGATCGGCTACAACATTACGAATCGTATTGGGGTAGAAGCGGCTGGAGAATTTGTCAGAACCGGTGTTGATGACAAATCAAAGACCTTTAGTAAGAAAGGGCAGTTTACCAGCCCTATTGATGGCGTCAATATTACCTTTTATCACCTTGATCTGCTCTATCACTTTATGCCGGAAGGCAGATTCAATCCCTTTGTCGTTGCTGGTTACGGTGCTGCCAATTACAGCCCAAAGATTAATAACCGTAACATGTCGGTAATTAACTTTGGAGCAGGTGCGAAATACTGGCTATCAGACAATATAGCGCTCCGCGTTGATATCAGAGACAATATGGTTTTCGATGAACAGATTAATAATATCCAGGTGACCATGGGAGCCGTTATGGCGTTTGGCGGAACATCAAGAGCTGCGTCCGCTCCCGTAGAAAAGCCACTTGATGGAGATGGTGACGGCGTAGCCGATGGTCTTGACAAGTGTCCGCATACTACACCTGACGTAGCCGTTGACAAGGATGGCTGTCCGCTGGACAGCGATAAGGATGGTGTGCCTGATTATCTCGACAAATGCCCTGATACCCCGGCTGGCGTGACGGTTGGTAAACATGGTTGCCCGTACATTGTGGAGAAGCTGGTCATTGTTATAGCCGAACCAAAGGCTGAGGAGATTATAAGAGAAAAAGCCACGTCAGTTATAGATGAGCCAAAGGTTATTATCCTTGCCTTTGAGGATGTACATTTTGATTTTGATCAATCTGCGCTTACACCAGATGCAAAAACTATCCTGAAAAGGAATGTCCAGCTTCTGAAAGAAAATCCCAAGGCTAAAATTCGTGTTGCTGGCTATACTTCGGCTTCAGGTACCAAAGAGTATAATCAGCAGTTGAGCGAAAGAAGAGCCACAGTTGTTCAGGACTATTTGATCAATGAAGGGGTCATTACACCAGGCAGGCTTTCTACAATCGGTTATGGCAAGACGCATCCGGCAGTCTACGAAGCCGCTCCTTCAGAGTTGTATTCACCTGCAGCAAAGGCAAACATGCGGGTTCTTTTTGAGATTATTCTTGAATAGCAGCTTCTTATAAAAAACACAGCTGAGAAGTCCACCGTCAGTCTTACTTGTGGACTTCTCAGCTGTTTAGTCTGTCATCACTAAAAGTAGATACCGTCTGTGTTACAGACCGAACAGCTGGAATGCGGTATGCGCGGTGTGGCGGCCATGATTGCAGTTTGTGCGGTACAGCGATTCAAGTTCAGTTCGTGTGTTGGTAATGATCTTACCCGGCAATCCCGGGAGATAGTCGCCTACGTAAAGTGTCTTGGCCCTGTTGAATTTTTCAAGGGCTGCAGCATGATTATCAAGGGCTGATAGTCTAAGCCCTTCCATGACGGTACCATGAAATTCAAGCGCATCCAGATGGATGCGCTGCTGATCGATCCGTATCCCGTCATGCGTTGTAATAAGCGGGCTGAAACCAAATTCTTTTATCATAAAGACCTTAAGGGGTTCGATACAGCTCTGCTCCAGCCGGTCCCTGCTGACAGGTGTCACCGGTACATCCCAGAGAGAGCGATAGATTCGGTCCCAGGTGATATAGAGGTCCAACGGTGAAAGCAGCGAGCAAAAAAACAGTTTTACGGTCTCGTTTGGCCAGACTGTCTCAACACACGCTCCATCAACACGTATGCTGAAGCGGCCCAGGGTCAGAATGTCCAGCGTGGTATCAGGTAGCATCATGGGTCTCCGCCTGAATACAATACTCACGAGAAGTCAATACATGCAGGAAACCGTTACTGTTCTGCATGGCAACTAAAAAGCAACTTGTATGCCAGAGAAAGTGAACACCTGAAGCTCGTTCAACATACTTGTTTTATTGGCGTAACATGAATAAATGCATGAACGGAAAAGCGGAACTGTCAGAAGAATCTGTCAAGATTGACATAACTGCACGATATGATGGATCACAGAATGCGGCCTGATTATTAAAATGGGTTCGATACATTCAAAGAAAATGCTGATATAACTATCATTATGAAAAAATCAAAGAAACCGGAAAGCAGTGTGATTGGACGACCACGGACTTCGTCCCATAATCCTCCGCTTCAGCAGGAGCGTCTGTTCCCGATTGTCGGTATCGGCGCCTCTGCCGGCGGACTGGAGGCGTTGGAGCTGTTTCTTGGGCATGTGCCTGAAAAAAGCGGCATGGCTTTTGTTATTATTCAGCACCTCGATCCTACCCACAAAGGCATCTTGCCCGAACTGCTGCAGCGTATTACCCAGATGAATGTTTTTCAGGTTACCGACCGGATGCTGGTCAATCCGGACTGTGTCTATGTCATCCCCCCCAACAGGGATATGTCTATTCTGCATGGCGTGTTGCACCTGTTTGAACCAACAGAACCCCGCGGCCTGCGCCTTCCCATTGACTCATTCCTGCTTTCCCTGGCCGAGGACCGGCAAGAACGCAGCATCGGTGTCATCCTTTCCGGCATGGGGGCGGACGGGACCATTGGCCTGCAAGCCATCAAGGAAAAAGGGGGGGTGACCCTGGTCCAGGAGCCAACCTCAGCAAAGTTCGACAGCATGCCCAAAAGTGCCATTGCAGCCGGAGTAGCCGATCTGGTGGCACCGGTAGAACAGCTGCCTGGCAAAATAATTGAATGTTTTCGACATGTTTCAATCGCCAGGACTGAGTTGCCGGTAGAAGACAAGAACCAGATAGGCCTGGAGAAAATCCTGATTCTGCTGAGGGCCAAAACCGGTCAGGATTTTTCATTGTATAAGAAAAATACTGTGTACCGACGTATTGAACGGCGCATGGGCATTCATCAGATCACTACTATCGCTCTCTATGTTCGTTATCTGCAGGAAAATCCCCAGGAATTGGAACTGCTTTTCAAGGAGCTGTTAATTGGTGTAACCAGTTTTTTTCGCGACCCGGAGGTATGGAAACAGTTGCGGGATAATGTCATGCCAACTCTTCTGGAGGGATACCTGGCCGGTGGGGTGATGCGAGCCTGGTCCACCGGATGCTCCACTGGAGAAGAGGCGTATTCACTGGCCATAATTTTCAAGGAGGCTCTGGGACAGGTTGAAACCACGGAGAGTATCAGGCTGCAGATCTTTGCCACAGACCTGGCCCAGGACGCAATTGACAAGGCCCGCCTGGGAACATATCCGTTCAGTATCGCAGGTGCTGTGTCGCCTGAGCGGCTGGATCGGTTTTTTGTCAAAGAGGAAAACGGCTACCGGGTTGCTAAGGAGATCCGGGAGATGGTTACCTTTGCCACGCAAAACCTGATCATGGATCCTCCTTTTACCAGGCTTGATATCCTGGTCTGCCGCAATCTGCTGATTTATCTGGCGCCTGAACTTCAAAAAAAAATCGTGTCTCTTTTTCACTATAGTCTGAAGCAGGGTGGTGTGCTGCTTTTGGGGAACTCCGAATCTGTCAGCACATTTTCTGACCTTTTTTCGCCACTGAACAGTAAGTCGCGAATATTCCAGAGGCATGCAGTGCTGCTGCCGACCGAATTGCTTACATTTTCATCCACGTTTGTTCCCCCAGCACCTGAAAGCCAGAAGGAGTCATTAATGGTGAAACCTGTGCCCAATCTTCAGTTGCTTGCTGACCAGTTGTTGCTGCAACGCTTTTCTCCGCCTGCCGTGTTGGTTAACAACAAGGGGGATATTCTCTACATTAGCGGACGAACCGGTAAGTATCTGGAGCCGGCGGCCGGCAAAGCCAACTGGAATATCTTTGCCATGGCCCGTGAAGGACTACGACAGGAGCTTGGGAACGCCTTTCAGAAAGCGCTCTGTCAACAAGAACCGGTTGTTGTCAAGGAGCTGAAGGTTGGAACAAACGGTGGCACCCAGATTGTGACGCTTACGGTCCAACTGATTCAGGAACCTGAACCGTTGCAAGGAATGGTGATGATCATCTTTACTGACCTGGCAACGCCCCTTGCGACCAAGAAGGGAGGTCGTTCCAGAAAAGCAACGACTGACAACGTCCTGGCTGCTGAACTGGAACAACAACTCCAGCATGCCCGGGAAGAGTTGCAGACCACCCGTGAAGAGATGCAATCTTCGCAGGAAGAGCTGAAATCCACCAATGAAGAGCTGCAGTCAACCAATGAAGAATTGCAGTCAACCAACGAAGAGCTGACCACTTCACGTGAAGAGATGCAGTCTATGAACGAAGAGCTGCAGACTGTGAATGCTGAACAGCAATCAAAAATGGATGAACTTTCACGACTG
>CAZYMK010000276.1:0-4466 GCA_964648885.1 uncultured Geobacter sp.
GCCAGGATATCTTCCCGCCGCTCACGCAGCGGCGGTATCGGCAGGGTGATCACATGCAGCCGGTAATAGAGATCTTCCCGAAACAACCCCTCTGCCACCAGCTGTGAAAGGTTGCGGTTGGTGGCGGCAATGATCCGCACATCAACCTTGATATCCTTTTCGCTCCCCAGCCGGCTGACCGTACGCTCTTGTAAGACCCTGAGCAGCTTGGCCTGGGCCGAGAGCGGCAGGTCGCCGATCTCGTCCAGAAAGATGGTGCTGTGATCGGCCTGTTCAAACTTGCCGCGATGGTTGCTGACAGCGCCGGTAAAGGCGCCGCGCTGGTAGCCGAACAGCTCGGACTCAACCAGATGTTCCGGCAGGGCGGCACAGTTGACCGTCACCATCGGGCGCTCATTGCGGGCACTGTTACGGTGAATGGCCGCCGCCACCAGTTCTTTGCCGGTTCCACTCTCGCCGGTGATCAGAATGGTTGATTCAAGGCGCGCCACAGCTCCGATGGTCTGAAAGACCGGCTGCATGGCCGCGCTGATACTGACAAAACCGTTAAAACTGCCGCAGATCATACGCTGCTTGAGGGACTGATTCTCATCCTGCAGCTGCTGCCGTTCCGTAATGTCACGACTGACCAGCAGCGTTCCCAGATAGTCACCGGCCTGGTTACGCACCGGGTAGTAGACATTTTCAAAATAACGTCCCTTGACCTCAATCACCCGGCGGGCCTGCTGCAGGCTGCCGTCGCGCAGTTTACGCAACAATTCACGAATTTTGTCACCGGAATGGGGTGAATGGACCGACACAATCGAACGACCGATGAAGTTGGCAGCGATGATCCCTCTGATACGTTCTGCAGTTTCATTGATAAACTGCAGACGGTCCTGGTCATCGGCAAAGATGATACCGTCTGCCATACTTTGTAAAATATGCTGGTACAGCTCTGGCACGTTGTCCATGACGCCTCCGTTACCAAAAAGTAACATCACTCTGACAGAAATGCACGCATTTACTTTGCAACAGGTCACGGCAACGCATGCAATAAGAACCGGTAGCCGGTGTCGCTTCAAACACCCGGCAGTCCCCTGTATGAAATCACAATATATTGACAGGCATACTGCGTGGTGTATACAATCTGACACCTTAATGACCGGAGCATCAGGAATGTCACTGATTGACAAGAAAGCACCGCCGTTTGATCTTGAAGGGAGTGATGGCAAACGTCATTGCCTGAAAGACTACGCGGGCAAGCGTTTGCTGCTGTTCTTTTATCCCAAGGACAACACCTCCGGCTGAATCAAGGAGGCCACCGGCTTCCGTGATCTGAAGCCTGAATTTGATCGATACGGCATCACCATCCTGGGCATCAACCGTGATTCACTGGCCACACATCAGCGTTTTATCGATGCCCACGATCTGAACATGGTGCTGCTGTCCGACCCGGATGCGGTCACACTCAAGGCCTATGAGGCCTTTGGTGAAAAGCTGATGTACGGTAAACCGGTCACCGGAATCACCCGTTCCACGGTCCTGATCTGTGGTGACGGCATTATCAGAAAACACTGGACCAAGGTTGCCAAGGCAGAACAGCACGCAGCCCAGATCCTTGACTACATAGCAGCCTTTCATTGCCCTGAATAAAAAAAGGAGGAGTTTATGAGCTTCATTACACTGAAAGAGGTCATTGAGTTTGCAGTCGAGCTGGAAGAAGGTGCCTACCAGCGCTACAAGCGTGCCGCAGAGCTGACCGAAAGCCCGGCAGCCCGCAAGATGTTTGAAGAGCTGGCCCAGGAAGAGGCGACTCACAAAGAGGTCTTTTCAAAGGTTGACCCGGACAAGATTGAAGAGGTCAACGTCTGCAAGATCCCTGAAGCAACCATTGGCAAGTACCTGAAAGAGGTGCCGTTCCATCCCCAGATGAGCTACCAGGAGATCCTGACCTTTGCCCTGAAGGCTGAAGAAAACGCCTACCAGCTCTACAAGACAGCAGCCGGTATGACCGAAGACCCCAGGCTGCAGAAGACACTGTTGACCTTTGCCGAGGTTGAACTGGGCCACCGTCGCAAGATTGAGGCGTTGTACGATGAGAAGGTTCTGACCGAAGGCTGATCCTGCCGCATCATCTACCACCGGAGGGGGGCCACAACTGGTCCCCCTTTTTTTATGGCCCCTCCCTTTGACAAACGTCAAAAAACCGTTATTACAACAAGACCGCCGGTTCAGTTTACGGCATAGTTACCAAGGGAGTATGCAATGAAAAAACGTGTTGCCATCATCGGCATGGGGTTTGGCGGCGTCCGTGCTGCCCGGGCACTGGCAGGAAGTGATCTTGATGTCCTGCTGATTGACCGGAATAATTACCATCTCTTCCAGCCGCTGCTGTATCAAGTGGCTTCGGCCGGCCTTGAGCAGGAATCCATCGCCTATTCCATACGGGCCATGACCCGCACCTGGCCCAACACCCGTTTTCAACTGAGCGAGGTCAGCGGCATTGATTTTGACCAGCGGCTGATACAGACCAGTGCAGGCGAGGTACGCTACGATTATCTGGTGCTGGGGGCCGGCAGTGCGACCAACTTTTTCGGACTTACCTCGGTACAGCAGTATGCCTTTGATCTGAAGGCCCTTGCGGATGCCGAGGTGTTGCGCAACCAGGTCCTGTACTGTTTTGAGCAGGCGGTGACAGAGCCTGATCCTGCCCGCAAGCGTTCTCTGATGACCTTTGTGATTGTGGGCGGCGGCCCCACCGGTGTCGAGTTTGCCGGGGCACTGATCGAGCTGGTCAACTATGTGCTGGCCAAGGATTACCCTGAACTGGGGACCCATTTGGCACGGGTGGTGCTGGTGGAGGCCACCGACCGGCTACTGGCAGCCATGCCGGAAAAACTGGGGATGTACACCCTGCAGAAACTGCGCAGCATGTCGGTGGAGGTACTGCTGAACGCGCAGGTAACCGGTGCCGATGGCGAGCGGGTGGTGTTGCACGATGGTGCCGTGATCCCGGCTCACACCCTGGTCTGGTCGGCCGGTGTCAAGGCGGCACCGCTGGCAGCAGCGCTGCAGACCGCCCATGCCGGCGGGGGACGGATACCGGTGCAACCGGATCTTTCGCTGCCGGAACATCCCGAGGTATTTGTGATCGGTGATATGGCCTGGCTGGAGCAGGACGGCAAGGTGTTGCCGATGATTGCACCGGTGGCGATGCAGATGGGGATCTATGCGGGTCGGGCGATTCTGGCCCGTGAGGCGGGAAAGACCCTGCCCCCGTTCAGCTACCGCGACAAGGGGAGCATGGCCACCATCGGCAGGAACGCAGCCGTTGCCAGCGCCTTTGGCATGAGCCTCAAAGGGTACCCGGCCTGGCTGGCCTGGCTTTTGCTGCATGTCTACTATCTGATCGGTTTCCGCAACCGGATTGTGGTGCTGCTGAACTGGGTCTGGTACTACTGGTTCCATGAGCGTCAGGTGCGGCTGATCACCGGACGCCGACCGCAGCCCTGCAGCCCACCTGCGGCATGATACTCCAGCGGATTTTTCTGTGGGCTACAGGCCCTTGACCGCATAGATACCCGGCGCATTACGCCAGATGCCGTCATAATCAAGGCCGTAACCGAATACAAACCGATCCGGGATCTGCAGCCCGACAAAATCAGCCTGATAGCCAGGCCGTATCTTGCGGTCGTGCTGTTTATCAACCAGCACGGCGGTCAACACCTCCCGTGCCCCCCGGTTGCGGCACTCTTCTGCCAGGGCCAGCAGGGTCACCCCTTCATCCAGGATATCATCCACCAGCAGCACGGTCCGACCGGCAAGATCACACTGCAGCGGCGCCTTCCACTCCAGCTCGCCACCACAGGTCTCCCGGCCGTAACGGGTGGCATGCAGATAGCCCGCCTCCAGCGGAAATAGCAACCGGGTCAGTAATTGACCACAGAAGATCAAGCCGCCATTCATAACGCAGAGTACCACCGGGTTCAGCTTGCCGATTCGGGCGGTGATCTCCTGTGCCAGACGACCAATGGCCGCCTCAACCGTTGCCTGATCAGCCAGGCAGTCAGCCTCTTCAAGCACCCGCAACGCCTCAGTTCGATCCATGCCAGACACCTCCCACCACCCGTTGAATACGAGCACCATCCGGCACGGTCAGGATATGCTCAAATCCTGCTGCTGCACACAATGCTGCCACTGCTGCATCCTGTCCTGTCCCCACCTCCACCAGCAGCCGACCACCAGGGGTCAGATGATCAGGCGCTGCCAAAACCAGACTGCGGTAGGCATCCAGACCATCCAGGCCGCCATCCAGGGCCAGACGGGGATCAAAATCACGCACCTCCGGTTCCAGACCGGCCAGATCCCGTGTCGGTATGTAGGGAGGATTGGAGACAATCAGGTCAAACCGGCGACCAGCCACCGGCTGAAAAAAAGAACCCAGCAGGAATTCGATTGCCACCTGATGCTGTTCGGCATTGCGA
>CAZYMK010000277.1:0-4461 GCA_964648885.1 uncultured Geobacter sp.
AATGTTCGTAGCGCACAATCTTCATGCGGGGCTTGCTGTCGGTGGTGTTTTTCCAGGGATAGCGTATCCACCCGCTTTTGTTTTCAAGCATCTCGCGGATAAAGGGGTTGCCGTTACTGTCTTTGGCGTCGATGATATTTTTTCCCTCAGATTCGGGGTGAATCCGCAGGGTGCCGTTTTTGTCAATGCAGTAGATGTAGCCGGTCTTGCCCACCCGTTTGTTCTTGATCTTGTCCTTGAGGGCGGTGAACGCCTCGGAGCTGAACTCGGTCTCAAGGTCGCCGCTGATGGAATGTCGGTAATCCTGAAACTGTTTGTCGTAGGAACGCAGCAGGTCAATGGTAAATTCAGCCATATGCTGCAGGTCGTCCTTGCTGGTCTGGGTGATCCCCAGATAGGCCTTCTGGTTGGCAATGAAGCCGGTTATCAACGCCACCACGATGATCGGCACGATTACCAGCGGTAGTACCAGCAGCAGCAGTTTGCTGCGCAGCTTCATCTGAAGCATGAGTGATCTGAACATGGGGAGCGGGCGTCCTTTGTTAGGGCATGTGGGGAGATTGTTGTTGCATAAGGATCTTCAACTGCTCTTGCTGCGCCGGACTGATCCGGTCAAACCTGACGCCGAACCCGGGGCCCGGATTGCCGGGAGTGCCAAAGGGGTTACACCAGCAGACCGTGGCAATGATCGGTGCGGGATCATCCAGCCCGACAAACTGCAAGGTGAGCTCTGTACCTGCCGGTGGTTGCGGGTTGCCTGAGAACAGAAAACAGCCGCCGGCCGACAGGTCGAGAGTGACGCTCTGTACCGGGGGGAACGTCTCACAGCCCAGCTTCAGGAGGGTATGCAGATGCAGGGTGATGCGGTCTTTCGGCACTACGCAGCGCGGAGGAAACCGGGAGGTGAGTTCAGCGAATTCTTCAAGAGTGGCTGCTGTCCCCTGCAGGTCATTGACCATCATCAGTTTGATGGCATCCGAAGCCGGTGCGATATTCAGGTACGCGCAGGGCAGGGCCCGCTGCAGATCTTCAAGGGTCAGACGTTCAGTCGGGGTTGCCTTTACCATGATCGGCATATCCAGCAGCAGTCCGTTGAAACCGGTTCCTGCAGCCAGCGCTTGTACTTCCTTCAGTGAGGTGACCATCAGGCAGCACACCCCTTTACTGTCCAGGGCAGCCCGATAGAGCTGACTGCGGCTGGCGCTGCGGCAAACCAGCAGCACCAGTGGCGTAGAGGGCGACTCAGGCAACATGGTGAAGGGTGATCCGGTGCAAGCCGAACCCCGAAAAGATCCGGTAAGCGGGGTAGTCGTATGCATATACCGGCATGGCGTTATTCATCCTCCGGCCTGACAGGAGTGGTTGCAAAAATGCAATTTTGCGCAGAAGTGTACCCAGTTTTTTGCACAAAGGCAAATGGTATGTATACACGGTTGCTGCGTCCCTTAAGCGTGTACATTCGCTGTTTGCAGTTATGCGATCAATCTTCTGGCGGCAAGACGGCAGGCGCAGTGAGCGAGTTATATATCGTAATGATTTTAAGTTGTAACGGTAAAAACAGCAGGGAATGCCCGGATTGGCACTTGGCTTGCTTTAGTGGTGGTGATCGTTTTCGCGTCTTTTCATCCACTAAAGGAGGGTGTTCATGTCTGACCAGAATCCGCACAAAAGTAGAGGATGGCAAGTGGTGATTGCCGGTACCGGCATCAACCTGGCCCTGGGTGTGTTGTATGCGTGGAGTATCTTCAAGGAGGCGATCGTCTCCTCTATCAAGGCAGGCGGACCGGGTGCCTTCCAGTGGGAGCTGGCTTCGGTCGGTACCCCCTATGCGGTCAGCTGTCTGGTCTTTGCCTTTGCCATGATCCTGGCCGGTAAGGCACAGGACAAGATCGGTCCGGCCAAAACTGCCCTGATCGGCGGTCTGCTGGTGGGGGCAGGTTTTGTGTTATTGGGCTTTACCAACAGCTTTATCGGCTGGGTAATCGGTTTTGGGGTGCTGGCCGGTGCCGGGTTCGGTTTTGGCTATTCTGCAGCAACGCCGCCAGCCATCAAGTGGTTCTCGTCTGCCAAAACCGGTCTGGTGGCTGGTATCGTGGTGGCCGGTTTTGGTTTGGCCCCGGTCTATATTGCTCCGTTGTCCAAGTTTCTACTGAACAATTTCGGCATTCAGAATTCGATGCTGATTCTGGGGATCGGCTTCCTGGTGGTGGTCTGCGGTCTTTCCTTCCTGCTGGTGAATCCTCCCAAGGGCTATGTGCCCCGCGAGGTGCTGCGCGGCTACTATCCTGCCCTTGATGCTGAAAAGAAGAAAAAGGAAGAGGTCAATGCCACGGTCAGTGAGGTGCTGCGTTCTCCCAAGTTTTATGTGCTGTGGCTCTGCTTTTTTATCGGTGCCGGTGCCGGCCTGATGGTGATCGGCAGTGTGGCTGGTATGGCCAAGCAGAGTATGGGTGAAATGGCCTTTGTGGCGGTTGCCATTGCTGCCGTTGGTAATGCTGCCGGCCGGGTAGTTGCCGGGGTCTTGTCCGACCGGGTCGGCCGTCGGGCCACCTTGTTCATCATGCTGGCCTTTCAGGCTGTGCTGATGTTTGCTGCCATCCCGATCACTGCCAACCCCAATGCGGTCTTCCTGGTGATACTGGCAACCTTTATGGGCTTTAACTACGGTTCAAACCTGGCCCTGTTCCCCTCCTTTGTCAAAGACTACTGGGGGCTGAAAAATTACGGTCTCAACTACGGTGCCCTGTTTACTGCCTGGGGTCTGGGTGGATTTGTGCTGGTTCAGGCGGCTGACAAGATCAAGGCCATGCCTAACGGCAACACCAATGCCTTTATTGCAGCCGGTGTGTTACTGAGCTGCGGTGCTGCCCTTTCGATCTTCCTGGCAGACAAGAAAAAAGCCGTTGCCGGCGAGATGGCACCCTCCCGCTGGGAGGAGTTCTGGGCCGAGTTTTCCCTGGGGCTTAAGGTATTCCTGGGATTGGAAGAGCCCAAGGTGCGTGCCCCACGCAATTGGGATGCCATAGAAAAAGGCCGCGCCTGATTCAGTGTTGTGCCACTGCTGTCAGAGGGCCCCGATTTTCGGGGCCCTCTGTATTTGTGCCGCCGATCAATACGGTGTACACTGGCATTACCACTATCTAGAAAGGGGAATGTCCGTGGATCAGCATCAGATCACCTGCCTCTGTAACCCTGCACTCTATCCGGAGCCGACCAGTGCGGTGCAACACCTGCAGACCCACATCTCGCATATCTTTCTGACCGACCAGTACGCCTACAAGGTTAAAAAACCGGTTGATTTCGGTTTCCTTGATTTTACCTCCCTTGAGAAGCGGCAGTTCTACTGCCATGAGGAGCTGCGCCTGAACCGTCGCCTGTCGCCGGATATCTATCTGGAAGTGGTGACGCTGTGGGATGACGGTCAGGGAGGTCTGACCTTTTCCGGTGATGGTATGGTGCGTGAGTATGCCGTTAAGATGCGGCGTATGCCGGCAGATCGGATCATGGCCCGGCTGCTGGAACAGGGCGGCGTGACAACGAGCGAGATTGCTCTGATAGCAGAGAAAGTGGCTGGCTTTCATGCAACAGCAGAGCGTGGTGCCGCCATCGCCCCTTTTGGCGCCATTGCGGCTATCAGGGAAAACTGGGATGAGAACCTGCTGCAGGCAGCACCGTATTGTGGACGTACCCTCTCGGTATCGGACCATAGTCTGATCAGTGCGTGGGTCAGCACCTACCTTGAACAACACAGAGATCTGCTGGAGCAGCGGGTGCAGCAGGGGTTCATCCGTGACTGTGATGGCGACCTGCATAGCGAGAACATCTGCCTTGACGGTCAGGTGCATATCTTTGACTGCATCGAGTTCAACCAGAAGTTTCGCTACAGTGACACGGTGGCCGATGTGGCTTTTTTGGCCATGGATCTTGAAAACCACGGCAGGCGCGACCTGGCAGAGCAGTTTGTTGCCGATTACCTGGCCCTGAGCGGTGATACCGGTCTGCGCGGGGTGCTGCCGCTCTATCTGGTCAACCGGGCCTTTATCCGGGGCAAGGTGGAGAGCTTCCGGCTGGATGATCCGCTGATGCCTGCCCCGGAAAAGGAGGCTGCAGCCGAACGAGCGCGTCGCTTCTTTCGTCTTGCCCGTGGCTATATAGTTCGAGAGCGTCTTGTGCCCACCCTTTTCATGACCTGTGGCCTGACCGGCTGCGGCAAGAGTGCGGTTGCTGCAGAACTGGCCTTTCAGTTGGGGCTTGAACTGATCTCCTCAGATCTGGAACGCAAGCGTCTGGCAGGGGTGGCCTCCACAGAGCGGAACCCTGCCATCTACACCGACCAGTGGAACCAGGCCACCTACCAGGAGCTGTACCGCCGTGGGGCAGCCCTGCTGTCCTACGGAAGGAGTGTACTACTGGATGCCACCTTCCGCAGTCGTCAGGAACGAGCCCATGCCATTGAGCTGG
>CAZYMK010000278.1:0-4432 GCA_964648885.1 uncultured Geobacter sp.
ATCCGGGTGGGGAACTGTCGGGCAGATTTGGCGGGCAGCAGGGTGGGGCGCTGGCGCTTGTCCACCAGATCGGCCACGTTGGCGGTGCCGTGCAGTACCGCGGTCATATCGGCCTGTACCTTGTCCCAGCGGTTTGTGTCGGTGATCAGGAAACCCTGTGGTGAGTTGACCTGAAGAATATCAAGTATCTTGCCATTTTTGGCGGTATAGATCTGCGCTCCCAGGATGTTGATGCCGTTGGCTGCCATAACACCGGTGATCTTTGAAAACAGCCCGTAGGTATCAAAGGTGCAAATGATGAAATTTGAATGTCCGCTGTCCGGTTCGTGCTGCAGGCGTATGACCAGATTCAGTTCGTCAAGCTGCACCAACAGCCGCAGGTGGTCTGCTATGGTCTTCAGGGGGGTGGAGAGCAGGTAGCGGGTCGGCAGGGCGCGCAGTTCTTCTCGAGCGGTCTGTTCCGGAATATCGTACTCAACCATCTGCCGCACCGTGCGCCGGATGGTGCGTGCCCGTTCGCTGCCGGCCTCCAGCCGGAAATCGCCCCGTTCAAGGATGTTGAACGCTTTTTCGTACAGTTCATTGAAAAGCATCGCCTTCCAGGTGGTCCAGACATCAGAACCAACGGCCCGCACATCGGCAATGGTCAGCAGAAAGAGCATCTTCAGGTTTTCACTGGTACCCATCTGGCGGGCAAACTGCATGATCATCCGTTCATCGGCCAGATCCCGCCGCTGGGAGATATGGGCAAACACCAGATGCTGGCGTACCAGAAATTCCAGACGTTCGCTGTCTTCTTTGGAAAGACCCATCCGGCGGGCAATGGTGGGGATCATGTCGGCGCCTTTATCTGCGTGGCCACCACCTTCGCCCTTGCCGATGTCGTGGAACAGCACTGAGAGTATCAGCAACTCGCGCTTGCCAATCTGTTTTGCCACCATGCAGGGCAGAGGCAGCTCGGTGCAGGCTTCACCGTTCAAGATTTTTTCGATCTGCTCAACCGCAAAGAGGGTATGAATATCAACGGTGTAGATATGGTACAGGTCATGCTGTACCTTGCAGTAGATATGCTCAAATTCGGGAATGAACTCGTTCAGGAATTCAAGATGATGCATCTGGCGCAGGGTGCTGGATAACCTTTTTTCAGAGCGCAGGATGTTCATGAACGACTGGTTCACCTCGCGGTTGCGGCGGAATTTGTCGTTGACCTGATGCAGTGAGCGCCTGGCCAGCCATTTGACCCGGATGTTGAGACTGACATTATGCTTTTGCGCCAGCTCAAACAACTGCATCAGCAACGGCGGGTTTTTCTCGACCACCGACTCATCCGGGATGATCAGCTCTCCCTTCAGGACAAAACAGCCCTGGCCCACCGGTCGCCTGACAAAATACCCCAGCACCTTGAGGGCGCCCTCGTCACGCCAGACACATCGGGAGACCAGCGATGAAGAAAAATGCTCCACCCGCGCGGCATGGCGGTAATAGTCCCGCATAAAATCTTCCACCGCCAGCACCCGCCCACGGTCTTTATAGCCCAGGAAACCGGCCAGATGCACCTGCAGGTCAAAGTTCATCTGATCTGATTTCCGACGGGTATGAAAGTGCAGTTCGTTGCGCATCCGCCAGAGGTGGTCCAGGGCAGAGCGGTACACCTCCATCTCTGCCTCCGACAACACCCCCTTGATCACCAGTTCTTTGGGGTCGTCGAACTTGTACTTGACCTGGGCCACCCAGAGGGCGGTCTGCAAATCACGTAATCCCCCCTCGCCCTCTTTGATGTTCGGCTCAAGCAGGTAGATGGTGGCGCCGTACTTGCTGCGCCGGTTGCGCATCTCGGCGATCTTTTCCTTGATGAATTTATCACTGGCCTTGGGCAGGATCTGTGTGTAGACGGTCTTGTGCAGGGCGGCATAGAGCGGCTGATGTCCGGCCAGACAGCGGCAGTCGATCAGGGCGGTCTTGACGGTCAGATCCTGCAGTGCCATCTCACTGCAGTCTGCCACGGTGCGAACCGAGTAGCCGACATCCAGACGCAGGTCCCACAGGATGTAGAGCAGCTTCTGGGCAAAGGCCTCCACAGTCTCCACGGCAACCGTACCATCATGCAGAAACATGATGTCAATGTCGGAAAAGGGATTCAGCTCTCCCCGTCCATAGCCGCCCACGGCAACCAGGGCCAGGTGGGCATCAAGCCGATGCACTGCGTTACCCTTGTCGGTCATGACCTCGTCAAACAGGGCACAGACCATCCGGTCCATGGCCGCAGACAGCAGGTGTACCACCTCGGTGCCGCCTGCGCCGGCATCGTGTTTGCTGCGAATCTCGGCATGGCAAAGGGCAAGATACTGCTTGCAGGCATCAAGGATCTGCGGGCGCCGCTCGTCAAACCCTCTGCCGTCAGGAACGGGAAACAGGGCTGTGGCGGAAGTCTGGCCGGTATCCATGGCTGGTTACTCCTGTGGGTCAGGCAATGGCCGGTTCTACAGCCATCCCTTGCGCTTGAAGATATACAACGGCAGAACAGCTGAAATAACGATCATAACCAGGGCCAGGGGGTACCCATAGGTCTGGGTCAACTCCGGCATATACTGGAAGTTCATGCCGTAAATGCTGGCTATCAGGGTAGGCGGCAAAAAGATCACCGACATCACCGTAAAGATCTTGATCACTTTGTTCTGCTCAATACTCAAAAAGTTGAGAAACAGGTTTTGCAGATAGTCAAGCCGCTCAAAATTAAAATTGGCGGTGGTGACCAGCGAGTTGACATCCTTGATCATGATACTGAAATCACTCTTTAAAGCACTGGGAATCTTGCCACTTTTCAAGAGCGACGACAGCACCCGCTGTTTGTCGGTCAGGTTTTCGCGGATGGTGATGTTGGTGGCCTCAAAATCAGCCAGTCGCGAGAGAAACTCCCTGGTGTCGTCGGCACTGCCCGGATTGAGGCGGGCGATGCCGGCAATCTCGCGGGAAACTGCCTCCAGGGTATCGGCGTCATCTTCAATCCGCATCTCCAGAATCCCGCCCATCACTCGGGCACCGTCGGTATAGTGACTGGGATTCAGCAACAGCTTGCGGTTAAAATCACCAAAGACTGGCAACTCAATGAATCGTATGGTGACAACAAAATTGTCCTTCAGGGTAAAAGAGACCGATTCGTTGCTGGCAGAGGTCTCATGTTTCACCAGAAAATAGGTGTTAATGGTGATGCCGTACTCATCCTCCCAGTACCGGGCAGAAAATTCGATCTCTTCCGCCTCCTGGCGTGTCGGCAGGTCCAGTCCCAGCTTCTTGTCCAGCTCGCTGACTTCAGTCATGCTGGGAGAAAGCATATCCACCCAGATCAACTGCTTTGACTCGATCAGGTCGATCTCTTCACCGCTGATCAGGTGGCTTGAAATGACGCCGTTTGCATTGTAATAGACCTTGATCATGGCGAAAGCCTCCGAAAAATGTTCAGCAATTTTGTATAGACTCCGTACCGGTGCTTGTCAACCGTTCTACGGTGTATTGCACGGCATGTTCGGTCACAATCGTGCAACGTTTCCGTCATTCCTTTTTTTGTCCAGCTCTGCTACAGTTCGGCCACTATGTCCGAAAAACTGATCTGTGCCAATAAACGAGCCTTCCACGAATATCATATTGAAGAGCGGTTTGAGGCCGGGATTGTCCTGGTGGGCACCGAGGTGAAATCCCTGCGTGCCGGCAAGACCAACCTGACTGATGCCTTTGTGCTGGTGCGTAATGGAGAGGCTTGGCTGCATAATCTGCACATTGCCCCCTACGACTTCGGCAACCGTCAGAACCACGACCCCGAGCGGCAGCGTAAACTGCTGCTACATACAAAAGAGATCGACAAGCTGCATGCCAGAATCCGCCAGGACGGCTGTACCGCAGTGCCGCTCAGGCTCTATTTCAAAAATGGCAAGGTCAAGGTAGAGGTGGGAGTGGCCAAAGGCAAGAAGCTGCACGACAAGCGCGAAGACCTGAAAAAGAAGGATTTGAAGCGTGAGCACGCAAAAGAGTTTAAAATTAAGGCGCGATAGCCTATACTGACTATAGAAGGTCTTTGAAAATTGGGGGCGTAAAGGTTTCGACGGGGGAATGAACTCCTGGGTTGCACCGGGTCGGGGCAGGTGGCCGACCTTAATAAACCTGCACGGCATTATCTGCCGACAATTATTACACACAACCTGTTGCACTAGCTGCTTAACAGGCGTTCCCGACTGAGATGTCGGTGGTAGGAAGGGAACGTCATTTACTACCGAATAGGATCGCGTAAGCCCGCTACGCAGTCCGAAACTTAGGGACCGCCGGTCTGCTGCCTTGTCTTTTGAACAGCAGCCCGGTTAAATCGATCAAAAGACTAACGGTGTAGTAGCTCATGATGTAGGTCTTTCGGACGTGGGTTCGACTCCCACCGCCTCCACCA